>JAQCAK010000097.1 GCA_027621895.1 Pseudomonadota bacterium
GCCAATCAGAAGGTTTACCTGCGCGGGACCGATGCCGGGGCGCCCTGTTACATCCTTTCCCAGGGGAACGGTTCGGTGACCGCCATCGCCTTCGACGCAGACAGTGAAGCCGACTTACAGAAGATTGCACAACTGCCAGGGGCCTCCAATGTCGAGAGACTGGATGAACCCACCGGCGGCAGCGTTGTGCGCCTGACCGACCCAATGGGCATGCAGGTTGAGATTGTTCACGGTCGACAGACCCTTGAAGCCCTGACGCCGGCACCTTCACATGCGTTCAACATGAACGGCAGCCGGGAACGGGTCGGCGCCTTGCCCGGGGTCAGGCACGGGCCGTCCCATGTCAAACGAATTGGCCACCTGGTGCTGGAAAGCGCGGATCCGAAAACGCTCTACGACTGGTATCACGAGCGAATCGGTCTGCTGAAATCTGACGCGGTACTCCTGCCGGATGGCTCACCACAGATGATCTTCTCCAGACTGGACCGGGGCGACGAGTACGTGGATCACCATGTCGTGGGATTTCAGTACGCACTGGACGAGGGCAGCCGGGTCCAGCACATTGCCTTTGAAGTCGGCAACCTGGATGACCTGATGTCGGGACACGAACTGCTGAAGAAAAGAAAGTACAGGAACGTCTGGGGTATCGGCCGCCATCTGCTGGGTGGGCAGATCTTTGACTACTGGAAAAGCCCCGCCGGCCTGATCCATGAGCACTGGACGGATACGGATCTCGTCAACAATCAGCACGAACCCAGCGACTGCCGCATCGGCGACATGCGGGATTACTGGGGACCCGACCCGAGCCCCTCATTCCTGGTCGCACGCTGGAACTTCAAGGTCATCACCAATCTGCTGCGGATTCTGAAAGCCAGATCGCAATCTGCGGCCTGAGAGCCAGGGTTTGCCTCATTGACGACACCAGAGGCGCTTCAGCCCCCGGAAGTCTTTCAATAGCCTGTTTCAGCAGGGATAACGGCCACCGGGCCGATATCTCGTGAAAGTGCTGTCATGGGAGCGCTTTGACCGTTAACCTGAAGGTCTATCCCGCAGGTTGTGACCTGACGGTGAGCGACTGCCTCCTGCAAATCGGTTTAACCGCAACTGCAAAGCTGACCTTGGCAGCAAGTCAGCAACAGGAGCGCGGATCCCGCTTACCCAATGAAAAGCAAAAGCCCACAAGCCCTCAAGTACCAATACCAGACCCTGGAGCTGTCAGAGACAGTCGTTCATCTTCGAACACTAAGAGACAACCAGCAGTTCAGTGACCCGGACGGCATTGCCGAGACACTGGGAGTTCCGCCTGCCGGCTGGTCACATTTCGGGCTGCTGTGGGATTCATCGAAAGTCCTCGCCAGGCTGATGCAGGGGTTCGACGTGACCGGCTGCAGAGTACTGGAAGTGGGTTGCGGGGTCGGACTTTCGAGCCTGATCCTGAGTGGCAGGCATTCCGATATCACCGCGACCGACCACCATCCCGACGCGCAGCAACACCTGCAGTGGAACGTTGAACTCAACAATCTCCGCTCGATCCCGTTCTTCAGGACGGGCTGGGACGACGGACCCAGCGCGCTGGGCAGATTCGACCTGATCATTGGCAGCGACCTGCTGTACCAACCAGATCATCCTGCCCTGCTCTCTACTTTCATCAAAGACCATGCCCGATCGACCTGCCAGGTCATCCTGGTCGACCCCAGGCGGGGCTACATGAATCAGTTCGGCCGCCTGATGCTGGGACATGGTTTTGACGAAACCCCTATCGAAGGGAGTCCGTATTCCCTTGAAGATGAAACGCCAGGATGCAGGATCGGTAGCTACCAGAGAAGCTGAGATCCTCCGACCCAGATTAGCCACCCGGGAAACACACCGGGTAAAGACCCCGTCCCGCTAGAGGAGCATTCCTGCACCCACGGTTTCGCGGGTTGATTCATGAATCAGAATGACACTGCCGGTCTGCCTGTTCGGCTGGTAGCGGTCCGTGAACCTCAGCTTCCCGCAGGACATAGATCGCTTCCGACTCCAATTCTGCAAGATGGGTGAGACTGTATTTCATTTGAGCAGGCTGCCGCCAATACTGGTGACAGCGAAGTCTAGCGACCTGTCGATTCGAAACAATTCGCTTATGCCTGGCGCATAAATAGAAATTTCCATAACCACGCACCGGCCCAACAGGCTGGCTGCCCCGACACCCACCATTCTCAGGTCATTGACTGACAGGTATTACAGACAGAAACTGCAGACCGCTTATGTCGAATCAGTGAAGCTGATCTTCCCCTTTCGTCAGAAACGGGTTTACCTGAAAGCAGATAACCAGAAGGAGCAACCATGAGGGAACTCACAAAATCAGAAGTCATGCAGGTCTCAGCCGGCGCCCTGCTCTACCTCGATTACGTCAGCGACAATTGAAGTGTGACACGAGGAGCCCTCGGGCTCCTCTTACCGCTTGTTAAGATGGCCCGCTGGCGTCAATCAAGCATCAGCGCCAACCCGGAAGACGCGTTGCCGCTGGTGTTCTATCCGTTCATCAACAGGAAGTGCTCCGGCACCGCAGCACTTCAACGCGCTATCAGCCGGCCCAACCTGCTTCAACCCACACTGGTTGCTACAGAAGACACATCAGCCCGCCTGGTTCATCCACTGTGCCTGCCTGAATCAACGCAGCAGTGCGAAAAGGTCCGGCGCGATCGCCGCTCGGTAGTTTTCGTGACAGTTGCGTATTTTGCTGCCTGTCTTGTTGCACTGTTCCTGTTACCGGAGTACCAGCAGCTCATCGCCAGGATGATGGCGTTCCTTGCCGTCATCGGTGCTTACTGCTCAACGGACTACTGGTTAACCTTTCGCTCGAACGATGATCTGAAGGATCGGGCGAACTACTACGCCTGGCTGTTCATCAAGAGCCCGCGGTATGTGTACGGGTTCCTGATTTTCTACCTGTTATCAGGTTTCCTGCAATGGCAGGACACGGAGACATTTTTGGCGCGCTACGCATTGCTGTTCGACCTGCCACCGAATGAGCCCTGGCGATTCATGACGGGCTCACTGATTCATGCCAGCCTGGCCCACTGGCTCACCAACCTGGTGATGTGCCTCGGCGTTGTCGCGCTCTGTGCACCCTCCCTGGGTCTGATGACAATGCCTGTATTCGTCGGCGGTGGCACGCTCTCTTTTCTTGCAACCTACGTCTTCGAAAGCCGTTTCAGTATCAGTTCAGCAGACGGACTGGTGGGGACATCCGGCGGCATCGCGGCGCTGCTGGGATGCATGATAGGCCTGACACTACGATACTCAGCAAGCTATCCGAAACGGCTGGGCTTTACCGTGATGTACTTTTTGCTGGTGAGCTCAATCCTGGGAGCAATCTTCCAGGCGAATACCAGTCTGGCCTGCCACCTGGCCGGCGCAGGCGTGGGCGCATTCGTCGCGCTTTTTCTCCCTGATCGATTAGCCGCCGGAGGGGGATTCCCGACGAATACAGCTTGATCTATTCAACCTTGCGGGTGACCAGAAACAGGCTGTTGGCACGGCCATGGGTCCAGTGTTCCTGCTCCTCAGAACCTGCCGCTGATACCTCGTTCAAAACCTGGCGCACGCCGATAAAGCTGACATAGGGTGCTTTGCAGATCCGTTGCAGCAGGGTGACGACCGGCCGAACGAACCACAGCCAGTCGGCGGATCCGCGTGGTGTACGACCTGCTGGCAGAGGAACTTGCCGCGCTCACGGGGCCAGGTATCCCTCGGCTGAACTGACCTGGTCTTACGACCTTCTGGATCGCAACACCAACACCAGTTCGACAGGCACTTGAGGGAATGACATCGACCGTAACCGCGCGACCAACAACGCCCGGCCTGAATGCAGCTTCCCACCGCCGCAACACTGTGACAATGTGCAAAACTCGTATCAAGCCTGAATGAATTTTCCTATGGACCTGTGGATATTGATCAGCGCGACAGTTTTCTCTTTTGGGGTTGGCGCATTCGCCTGGTGGTACGGCGACAGGGATGCCGCGCAGTTCGCAGAGAAAATCGTCGATGCACTGGGTGGCAGGATCAAAGGTGGTGAGGCACATGTTGATCACAATGGCAGGCTGTTCAGGGTCATGCTTGCTACCGAGCGAGCAGGAGAGCAATCAATGCGGGAAGTGATCAGGATCCAGCTGGATCTGCCCTGCCCTGCTTCCGTGACACTCGCTGAAACGCAACGCGCACTGGAAGTGATATCCAGAGTCACGGGCATCAACGACATGATGACGCCCCTGTTGCAACGCGAGATCAAGGGCTATCGCCTGCTGACCGCGTCGCCGGAATGGGCTTCTTCGTGGCTCAGCAAAACATCGGCAGAAGACCAGCTACACCGGTTTTCAAAACTGGACACCACGTTGCTCGAGCTTTCACCCGGCGGCGTTGACTGTCGAATCCGGCTGGATGCCCGGCATCGGGATAACCCGGGCCCGCTGGTCAGCCAGGTGCTGCCGGCCCTGGGCGAGCTGATAGATAGCGCAACAGGCCACTTACCGGCCTTCACCGAGGACACATCAACAAGCGAGGCCTACGAGGATCACCTCGCTCCCCTGATGTGGTCTTTTCTATTCTTTGCCAGTGCAACGCTTGCCTGCCTGCCCTTGATCGGCTGGTCAGCCTCGATGCCAGCGATCGCCATCGATGAGACCCTGGAACTCTGGTCTGCGGGCTTATTCGCGCTTTTGGTTTTCCTGATGTGGAAGCGTCGACTGAGACAGGACGCAGTGAACTACAAGATGCCGAGAAGCCTGTTTATTGGCGCGAATATCTTCGTGATTACGGGTGCGGCCCTCTGGGGCGGCACAGCGATCCGGCCACTGCTGCAGCTTGTGATGAACTAGGCAAAACACTGGCATCGTGTATCCACGATGCCAGTACTCCAGTTGATCAGCCGGGTCGGTGAATACCACAGATCTTGTGGCCGTCCGGATCCAGGAAATAGCAGAGGTGCATGACCCCCATGTCACTTTCACGCGGACCGGGCGGATCTTCCACGCTTGTTCCACCGTTGGCGATCGCCACGTCATGGAATGTCTTCACCTGCTCAGGTGACTTGCAGAGAAACCCGATCGTGGAGCCATTGGCTGAAGGAAGTTCCTTCGAAAAAGTGGACACCCTCTCGTTATATGAAACAGGCATTCTCTACCTCAATGGGGGTCTTATAGCCCAGTGAAGAGTGTAGTCTGTCTTTATTATAAAAGTCGATGTAGCTCTTTAACGCCTGATAAAGCTGGGAATCTGACTTGAAGGACCGCCGGCGGTACATGTCTGATTTCATCTTCTGGTTCCATGACTCCATGTGTGCGTTGTCGTTCATCCGCTGCTTGCGGTTCGTGCTCTGGATTATGCCGGACTGTTTAAGTGCGTCTCTAAACTCCTGACCGAGATACTCAGCACCTTTGTCGCTGTGCACAATCTCAGGGACACCTGCTCGTCGAACTTGCATGGCGTTTCGTAGTGACTTGACGGTCAACCCAGCTGACTTCTTCGCACCCAATGCCCAGCCAATCAGTCGACGAGAATAGCGATCCATAATGGTTGCCAAATAGCGACGCTGACCTCCGGCTTCCAAGTATGTAATATCTGCCACCCATACCTGGTCGATTCCCGTGATCTCTTTGCCGATTGTACAATTGGGCGCACTCTTGAAAAGCCTGTCTAACCACGGTGTCCTGAAGTATTGATCTGCTGAACAACCCCGAATCCCGTGTTGGCGCATAAGGCGCTCCACACGACGCTGACCGATCTCTTCCCCAGAACGAACTAGCGCCTTATGGACACGTGGACTTCCGTAGGTGCCTCGGCTCTGTTTATGGGCGTTCATGATTTTGGATATCCAACCGGCATCATCAGTGGCACGTTGACTAGGCTTGCGACCTCGCCAGGCATAGTAGCCGCTTCGACTCACTCGAAATAACGCGCACATGACGGTCACTTTGACTGTTTCTTCGTGGGATCGGATGAACTCGAATATGTCGGACTTCGACCTGAAGTGTATTCGATAGCTTTTTTTAAAAGGTCATTCTCGACCTCAAGCCGAGCGTTCTCCTTTCTAAGACGCTTTAGTTCAGCAAGTTCGGTCGCTGTAACTTTCTCGATATCTTTTCCTTTGGCCACGATCAAGCCTTCTCTAACTTCCTTTCGCCAACGAGACAACATGAAGGGATGGATGTAAAGGGAGCGAGCAACATCTTGAACCTGCACACCGGGCAGGTAACTGAGTTTGACGGCTGTTGCCTTGAAGTCGTCCGTGTATTTGTAGGTTGTTCTTGGACCGGGTTTTGGCATTCTGGATACTCCTGAACTGTTAGTTCAGGGTGTCCACTAAACCGAAGGAACTATCATGCGCGACTTCAACTGCATGTTATGCGGCGTGCAGCGGCTTGATCCGTTGGACATCTTTCTTTATCTCCTTGGAGGCATCCCAAAGATCTGCAGCCCGTTGAGCATTAATCCAAAACTCTGGTGAATTCCCAAAGAGCCGACTGAGCCTTAGGGCCATCTCTGGGCTGACAGATCGTCGTTCCCGAAGTAACTCATTGACTGTTTGCCGAGATACACCTATCGCTTCGGCAAGAGCTGTCGCTGATAGGTCGAAATCCGGCAGAAAGTCTTCTCGGAGCATTTCTCCTGGATGCGTCGGTCTCCTCCTCATTTTTCTATCGTTTACAACGCTCATATTAATCTTCCTCAGTGATAGTCACAGACTTCAACATCATAGGCGTCACCATTGACAAATCGAAAGCAGATACGCCATTGATCATTAATCGAGATCGAGTATTGACCCTTTCTGTTACCTTCAAGCGAATGCAGACGATTGCCAGGAGGCACTTTGAGGTCTTCTACTCGGACAGCAAGATCAACGTATTCCAGTTTCCTCGCCGCTCGCTTGGCTACATCTGATGGAAATCTCTTGGCTTTCCCCTGCGTAAACAGGTCATAAGATCTCCGGTCTGCAAATGACTTGATCATGACACATTGTAATGTGTCACGTGACA
>JAQCAK010000098.1 GCA_027621895.1 Pseudomonadota bacterium
GAGCTTGTGTCCGGAGTTAAAGCAGCTCTTGCAGAATTCAATATATCGACCAGCCGCGTCGCTGATCCGGGTCACCTTACCGATCCTGTTGGAAGGCACCATGGTCATTTCACTTTCCAATTCCTGCTCTATCGCCAGTTCGATCTGGTCATCCAGTTTGGCGCCCTTCGCAGAGAAAAACTTGATGCCATTATCTTCATACAGGTTGTGGGAAGCACTGATCACGATACCAGCGCTCGCGCTGAAGGTGCGGGTCAGGTAGGCAATTGCGGGCGTCGGCATGGGCCCCAGAAGGGCCACATCAACCCCTGCCGAGGACAGACCTGCTTCCAGAGCGGATTCAAACATGTAGCCCGATACCCGGGTATCCTTGCCGATCAGAATGCGGCCGCGATCGCTCCTGGAGAAAACCTTACCCGCGGCCCAGCCAAGTCGAAGCATGAACTCTGCGGTAATGGGATGCTCGCCGACCCTGCCACGGATGCCGTCTGTGCCGAAATATTTTTTGGACAATTATCTTTCCAGACCGATAAGTCGTTCTTCTTGTATCGATCGCCAGACCCGAACCGCCGCGACGGTCTCTGCCACATCATGGACCCTCACAATGCGCGCACCATGTACTATCGCAGCAAGCGCACCAGCGACGCTGCCAGTCAACCGATCTTCTGTGATCTTTCCAATGGTACTCTTTCTGGACAGCCCCACCAATAGCGGGCACTGCAGCACAAGGAACTGCTCCAGACGGTTAATCAACTGAAGATTGTGCGCCGGCGTCTTACCGAACCCAAAGCCTACATCGAGGATGATTCGGTCGCGGGTCAGACCTGCACGCTGGCAGGCATCCAGGCGTTCCCTGAAGAAGTCCATGAGCTCGGCAAAAAGGTCAGCATAGTGTGGATTCTGCTGCATGGTGCGGGGCTCACCCTTCATGTGCATCAGGCAGACCGGCAAACCGGAGTCGACTGCAACCTCCAGTGCACCAGGCGCCTGCAGTGCTTTCACGTCGTTGATCAGGTCGATGTCATGCGGCAATGCGGAGGACATGACAGCGGCTTTGCTGGTATCAAGCGAGATCGCGACGTCACTCTCTTTTCGGAGCGCCTGGATTACTGGCAGGACTCTTTCCAGTTCCAGCGCCGAGTTCACGGACTGGGCGCCCGGGCGGGTTGATTCACCGCCAATATCGATGATGTCTGCGCCCTGCCGGACCATCTCGAGCGCGCGGTTCACCGCGATCTCGGGACGCAGGAACTGCCCCGCATCCGAGAAGGAATCGGGGGTCACATTGAGAATGCCCATGACCAGGGGCCGGTCAGTTCGCAGCAGTTCAACCAGCCGGGTCATGGCGGTGGCGATCAGTGATCGACTGCGGGGCCCCCGATGGGACCAGAGCTGCCTTTGCCGCTGCTGTCCGGTGAGCTGCTGTCTGAAGCGTCGTCCGCCTGTCGGGGCACATCGGGGTCCTTGTCATCCCAGTGCTCCGGGGGGCGCGGCTTCCTGCCAGCCATGATGTCGTCGATCTGCGGACGATCGATGGTCTCATATTCCAGCAATGCTGCCGCCATCATGTCCAGCTTGTCCCTGTTCTCGATCAGGATCCGTCGGGCGGTGCTGTAGCAATCGTCGATAATGGCCCTGACCTCGGCGTCAATCTTCTTGGCCGTCTCATCCGACACATGGAGATGATGACTGCCCGCGGATTTACCCAGGAAGACTTCCTCTTCTTCGTCGGCATACATGAGCGGACCCAGTTCTTCGGACAATCCCCACTTGGTCACCATGGCCCTTGCCATCTTGGTTGCGCGCTCGATGTCATTGGAAGCACCGGTCGTAATGCCATCGGGTCCGAGCGTGAGCTCCTCCGCTATCCTGCCACCGAACAGCGAACAGATCTGCGAGATAATCGACCGCTTGCTGAGCGAGTAACGATCCTCTTCGGGCAGGAACATGGTCACGCCCAGCGCCCTTCCCCGGGGAATGATCGAGACCTTGTAACTGGGGTCATGCTCCGGCACCAGGTAACCCACGATGCAGTGGCCTGCCTCGTGGAATGCCGTATTGCTCCGCTCTTTTTCAGACATCACCATGGACTTGCGTTCAGCACCCATCATGATCTTGTCCTTGGCCTGCTCGAACTGAATCATGGAGACCGTGCGCTTGTCCTGTCGTGCGGCAAACAGGGCCGCCTCGTTAACCAGGTTTGCCAGGTCAGCACCGGAGAACCCAGGGGTACCTCGCGCAATAACCCCTGCTTCCACGTCCGCATCGAGCGGCACCTTGCGCATATGCACCTTGAGAATCTGCTCCCTGCCACGAATATCGGGCAGCGGCACGACCACCTGGCGGTCGAATCGACCGGGTCGCAGCAACGCGGGGTCCAGGACATCAGGCCGGTTGGTGGATGCGATAACAATGATGCCCTCATTGCCGTCAAACCCGTCCATCTCGACCAGCAGCTGGTTCAGCGTCTGCTCCCGTTCGTCATGACCACCGCCCAGCCCGGCGCCCCGGTGACGACCGACTGCGTCGATTTCATCGATAAAGATAATGCAGGGCGTCTGCTTCTTCGCCTGCTCGAACATGTCACGAACCCGTGAAGCACCCACACCGACGAACATTTCAACGAAATCGGAACCGGAAATGCTGAAGAAAGGCACTCGTGCCTCACCCGCAATGGCCTTGGCAAGCAGCGTTTTACCTGTACCCGGCTGGCCAACCATGAGGATACCGCGCGGAATCCGCCCACCGAGTTTCTGGAACTTGCTGGGGTCCTGCAGGAACTCAACGAGTTCATGCACATCTTCCTTGGCCTCATCGACCCCCGCCACATCGGCAAAGGTCGTTTTAATCTGGTCTTCGCCCAGCAATTTTGCCTTGCTCTTGCCGAAGGTCAGGGGACCACCACGACCGCCCCCACCGCCCTGCATCTGGCGCATGAAGAACATGAATACGGCGATTATCACCAGGATCGGGAAACTGGCGACCAGCAGCTGGGTCCAGATACTCTGCTGTTCCGGTCGATTGCCCTTGAAGTCGACATTGTGATCGAGCATGTCACCGATCAGGGCATTGTCGCTAATCTGGGGCTGAATGGTTTCGAAGCTCTTGCCGTCGATGCGCTGGCCCCGGATGGTCAGGCCTTCAATCTCAACAGAACGCACCTGGTTCTGGTTAACCATTTCAAGGAAGTCGGAGTATTTAACCTCTTCGGTATCCGGACGCACATTGAAATTCTGGAACACGGTCAGCAGCACCGCGGCAATGATTAACCAGAGCAGTAAGTTTTTTCCCATATCGTTCAATGTCCTGTCCTCGAGGCATCTGCCTTCTGTTGTGCGCACCCTTCTCTCTTAAATGGCGCGACAAGGTAGTATATCTGTTTAGCTTTTACGTTGCCTGAACGCGATTTGGTCAGACTCCGGACCAGACCGGAAGGTCGCACTCGCGGCAACCGTAAAAGGGAGAACCTCACCGCCCTTCTAACTGCGATAACCTCGACCCAGCAGGTAAATTTCCCTGGACCTGCCCCTGGAAGCCCGGGGCTTCACGTTACTGACCTGGGCAAACCGCTCACTGAAGTCTTGTCGGGCAGCATTAATGCCCTCACCCTCGAAACACTTGACCAGCAGGCTGCCGCCGGGTTTCAGGACACTGGCCGCAAAATCCACTGCCAGTTCCACCAGGTACATCGCCCTGGGCTGATCTATCGCCTTCGTACCACTTAGATTGGGGGCCATATCCGAAATTACAAGGTCTACGGATTTCCCGTCCAGTGCCTCGATCAAGGCCTGGTAGGGACCATCTTCAGTAAAATCACCCTCGATCAGGGTCACGCCATCGATCGGCTCCATCGGCAGAATATCCAGGCCAATGACAGTACCCGCAGGGCCAGTGCGGGTTTTGGCTACCTGACACCAGCCGCCAGGCGCCGCGCCAAGGTCCACGACCGTCATACCGCGCCTGATCAGGTCAAACCTGTCGCTGATCTCCAGCAACTTGTAACTGGCCCGGGAGCGGTAGCCTTCCTGCCTGGCCCGCTGAACGAACTCATCATTCTCGTGTTCGGCCAGCCATCGGCCACTGGATTTGGACTTTTTCATGCGCTCTTTATCTGGCCAGCAATCTCGAATCCAGACTGCCGGCACCGGGTTTTCCTGCCTGAAATGGCGTCAACAACAACAAAATGCCTGCGTTAACAGTATCGCAAACCTCGTGCCGGGTGGGTACAATCGCCGCCCCTTTAACCTGGACCGGCAATTACAGTGAACCAGAAACAAAAAAAGCGTTTTCGGGCCATTGGCCACACCCTCAAGCCGGTTGTCACCGTGGCCGGCAATGGACTTTCCGAAACCGTGGTGAAGGAACTCAATCGCGCACTTGAGGACCATGAGCTGATCAAGATCCGGATCGTGGGTGATCGTGATGACCGGAAGGCCGTTACCGAAGAGATTTCAAATCAGCCAGACACCGAGATCGTACAGTCTATCGGTGGTGTGCTGCTGATCTATCGACCCGCCCGGGAGCCCAATCCAAACCTGTCCAACATCCTGAGAGCCGATGTTTTCTAGATTTCGGTAATCTCAATATCCGCGGCTAGATATGCTTCACCGCGCCGATTTCGTATTCGACCTCACCATTGGGCGTTGATACCACGACGACATCTCCCTCCTCCTTGCCAACCAGCGCCCGGGCAATGGGGGAGTAAATGGAAATCTTGCTGACCTTGATATCCGCTTCATCGTCGCCGACGATCTGGTAGGTGAGCTCTTCATCTGTATCCAGGTTGATCAGTTCCACCGTGACACCAAAGATCACCTTGCCGGAAGCAGGAATGGCCGTCACATCGATCACCTGGGCATGGGAGAGCTTGCCTTCGATCTCCCGGATGCGACCCTCGATGAAGCCCTGCTCCTCCTTGGCGTACTGGTATTCGGCATTTTCACGCAGGTCACCCTGAGCACGGGCCTCGGCGATCGCCTTGACGATCCGGGGGCGCTCCTCGCTCTTGAGCTTGTCCAGTTCGCTGCGCAGGGCCGCGGCGCCTGAAATAGTCATCGGAATCTTGTCCATGGTTCTCCTGTTTCTGCTTCCAGCACGTCTGCCAGGACTTCAGCGCACGGTGGTTCAGTGGCAACGTGAACCGCCGGGGTCCACGCCAAAAGTCCCAAGTGTCGAGAAGAAAAAGCGGTTTGTCCAGTCAGTGATTACTTGTGATGGCGCTGCTGCAGTTCCTGAAGACTGTGCACTGACGTGTCATGGCCGTGCTGAAGCGCAGCAATACTTGCCCTGCCACCAGCCATGGTTGTGGTGTAACACACCTTGTTCTGCAGCGCTGTTCTTCGAATCATGAATGAGTCTGCGATCGCCTGCTTGCCCTCAGTGGTGTTAATGATGAAATCCACCTCCTGGTTCTTCAGCATGTCAACGATGTGCGGTCTGCCTTCCTGCACCTTGTTGACAACCTGGACGGCCATCCCGGCTGCTTCGATGACTTCAGCGCTACCCCTGGTCGCAACCAGCTTGAAACCCAGATCAATCAGGCCCCTCGCAATTTCCGGGAGTTGATCCTTGTCGGCATCACGAACGCTCAGGAACACACAACCTTTCGGTGGAATCGTATCGTTGGCCGCCGTCTGGGCCTTGCCATAGGCCTCGGCGAAACTCATGCCCACGCCCATGACTTCACCGGTGGACTTCATTTCCGGGCCTAGAATGGGGTCAACGCCAGGGAATTTACCGAACGGGAAGACCGCCTCCTTGACGCTGAAGAAGTCGGGTACAACCTCGTGCGTGAAACCCTGCTGCTCCAGGCTGATACCGACCATACACCGGGCCGCGACTTTCGCGAGACTGGTACCGATACACTTGGACACAAAGGGAACGGTTCTTGATGCCCGTGGATTGACTTCCAGCAGGAAAATATCGTCGTTCTGCAAAGCCAGCTGGACGTTCATCAATCCGACAACGCCCAGCTCCAGCGCCATGCGCGAAACCTGGTCACGCATTTCCTTCTGGATCTCCTGCGACAGGCTGTAAGGCGGCAGTGAACAGGCGGAGTCACCAGAATGGATACCTGCCTGCTCAATATGCTGCATGACCGAGCCAATCACGACCTGCTTGCCATCGCTCACGGCGTCAATGTCAACCTCGATGGCCTGATCCAGAAAGCGATCAAGCAGAATCGGCGAATCGTCAGAGACAACCACCGCATGGCGCATGTAGGTTTTCAGTTCATCCTGGTCGTAGACAATTTCCATGGCTCGACCACCGAGCACGTAGGACGGTCGCACGACAAGGGGAAAGCCGATTTCCTCGGCCGCGTCATAGGCCTCCGCCTCATTCTTGACAGTCCGGTTCGGCGGCTGCTTCAGTTCAAGCTTCCTGATCAGGTGCTGAAAACGCTCCCGGTCTTCGGCCTGATCAATCGCGTCAGGCGGTGTTCCAATAATGGGCACGCCGGCGGCTTCCAGTCGGTTGGCGAGTTTGAGAGGCGTCTGCCCGCCAAACTGCACAATGACACCCACCGGTTTCTCGAGATCCACGACCGCCATCACATCCTCAAATGTCAGCGGTTCAAAATAGAGCCTGTCTGATGTGTCGTAATCCGTCGAGACTGTCTCGGGATTACAGTTGATCATGATCGACTCGTAACCCTCCTCGCGCATCGCCAGCACGGCGTGCACACAGCAGTAATCGAACTCGATGCCCTGGCCGATCCGGTTGGGGCCACCACCCAGGACGATAATCTTCCTGCGGTCGGTGGGATTCGCTTCACACTCTTCCTCGTAGGTGGAATACATGTAGGCGGTGGATGATTCGAACTCCGCGGCACAGGTATCTACCCGGCGGTAGACCGGCCTGATATCCATCGCGAGTCGGTGGGCTCGCACTTCATCCTCGGTACGGCCCAGCAAGGTCGCAAGACGGGAATCAGAGAACCCTTTCTGCTTGAGCCTGAACATCTCTTT
>JAQCAK010000001.1 GCA_027621895.1 Pseudomonadota bacterium
TATGGACGGAGATGTCTCTCCCCTCCTCGACTCAATGAACGAACGCCAGCGGGAAGCGGTGGCCGCGCCCCGGGGCAGTGCGCTGGTACTCGCGGGTGCTGGCAGTGGTAAAACCCGGGTGCTGGTGCATCGTATCGCCTGGTTGATTCAGACCGAGGGTCTCTCTCCATTCAGCATCCTGGCGGTGACCTTTACCAACAAGGCCGCAGCAGAAATGCGGGGCCGCATCGAACAGTTGCTGTCACTGCCTGCCCGGGGTATGTGGGTTGGTACTTTTCATGGCATCGCCCATCGCCTGCTTCGGGCTCACTACCAGGAAGCGAAACTGCCGCAGAACTTCCAGATACTCGATGGAGATGATCAGCTGCGGCTGGTCAAGCGGGGGATCGCCAGCCTCGAGATTGATGAAAAAAAATGGCCGGCCAGACAGGCCGTCTGGTGGATTAACAGCCAGAAAGACGAGGGCCTGCGACCGGAGCATATCGAGGATTACGGTGACCTGTACCTGCAGACCCATCTGCAGATCTATCGTGCCTACGAGGATGCCTGTCGCCGGGGCGGGATGGTGGATTTTGCTGAACTCCTGTTGCGCGCCCATGAACTCTGGCTGAAGAATCCCACGATTCTGAAACACTACCAGGATCGCTTTGCCGCCCTGCTGGTGGACGAGTTTCAGGATACCAACACGATCCAGTATGCATGGCTCAGGGTACTGGCGGGTGACAAGGACAACCTCATGGTGGTGGGTGATGATGACCAGTCGATCTATGGCTGGCGGGGTGCCCGCATTGAAAATATTCAGCAGTTCACCAGGGATTTTCCGAATGCGGTAACGATCCGTCTTGAGCAGAACTATCGCTCGACTTCCAACATTCTGAAGGCGGCCAACGGTCTCATTGATAACAATGCCGGGCGACTTGGCAAGGAACTCTGGACTGAACTGGGTGAAGGTGACCAGGTTCAGCTCTATGGTGGCTACAACGAGATTGATGAAGCCCGTTTCATTGTCGAGCGAATAAAGTCCTGGGTCGATGAAGGCAACTGCTATTCAGAAGCGGCCATACTCTACCGGTCCAACGCCCAGTCCCGTGTCCTGGAAGAAGCGCTGTTGCGCGCCCAGATGCCCTATCGCATTTACGGGGGTCAGCGCTTTTTTGAACGGGCGGAAATTCGCAATGTGCTGGCCTACATGCGGCTGATCTCACACCGGGATGCTGATGCTGCATTTGAACGGGTGATCAACACGCCGACCCGGGGAATCGGTGAAAAAAGTGTCGCCGAGATTCGTGCCATGGCAAGAGCAGAGGGTATAGCTCTCTGGCAGGCGGCCAGAAAGATTGTCGATAACCAGTTGATGTCTGGCAGGGCACGCAACGCCATCGGTGCGTTTCTTGACCTGATCGATGCCCTGGACGACAAGACCGTTGAATCCGACCTGAGCGAACTGGTTGAGACCGTGATCGAGGAATCAGGTCTGCGTGATTTCCACAGGAAAGAAGGGGGCGAACGGGGCCAGGCCCGGTTGGAGAACATGGCGGAACTGGTGACCGCTGCAAAAACCTTCAATCCCGCAGATGACTATGTCTTTGACGGGGAAGACGCGACTGGCGCGATGGAGGAATTGACGATTCTGGATGAATTCCTGGCGCATGCTGCGCTGGAAGCCGGAGAAGGCCAGGGAAATCCGAATGACGACTGTGTGCAGTTGATGACCATGCACAGCGCCAAGGGTCTGGAGTTCCCGCTGGTCTTCCTTGCCGGGATGGAAGACGGTCTGTTTCCTCACATGATGTCCATGGAAGAACCGGGTCGGTTGGAAGAAGAAAGACGCCTCTGCTATGTGGGTGTGACCCGAGCCATGAAACGGCTCTACCTCACCTACGCTGAATCCAGGAGAATACACGGCAATGAGACCATGAACCGGCCGTCCCGGTTCATCAGCGAAATGCCGGAAGAGGTGATCCAGGAAGTCAGGCTGAACAGCACAGTCGTGATGCCGACAGCCGCCAGCACCATGCGAACGATGAGGTATGACGGATCCGCTGTCACCGGAACGGACCTGAAGCTGGGTCAGCGGGTTTTCCACGAGAAGTTTGGTGAAGGTGTGGTCATGAGCTACGAGGGTTCGGGTTCATCGGCCCGGGTTCAGATCAATTTTTCTGACGTCGGATCCAAGTGGCTGGTGATGGCCTACGCGAACCTCAAACCCGTGGGGTAAACTGGCGCTGGCACTGGCAATGGCCTGGACAGCCCCCAGGGGGTGTCGGCTGTGCTGAAGAATCGAAATTTAACCCAAGGTAAACAGACTATGCTGTTAAGAATGACCGCCCTAATTCTCACTCTCACAGTTGCCGCCTGTGGTGGCGAGCAGACGGCTGCAACTGCCGGTGCAGCGGCAACTTCCCAGGAGGTCTACAAGTGGAGCATGGTCACAACCTGGCCGAAGAACCTGCCCGGTATGGGTATCGCACCTGAAACCATTGCCAAAAAAGTGAAGGAGATGAGCAATGGTCGCCTGGTCATCAAGGTTTACGGTGCCGGCGAAGTTGTGGGTCCGATGGAAGTCTTCGATGCGGTGTCTCTCGGCACGGTGCAGATGGGTCATGGCGCCGCCTACTACTGGAAAGGGAAAGATCCCGCGACCCAGTTTTTCACAGCGGTGCCGTTTGGCCTGACCGCACAGGAAATGAATGGCTGGCTCCTGCATGGCGGCGGTCTTGAACTCTGGCGGGAACTCTATGCGCAGTACGATCTGGTGCCCTTTCCCGCGGGTAACACCGGGGTGCAGATGGCAGGCTGGTTCAACAAGGAAATCAATTCCCTGGATGATATGAAAGGTCTGAAGATGCGGATTCCCGGTCTGGGCGGTGAGGTCTTTGAACGGTTGGGTGGCACGGCAGTCAGTATGGCGGGTGGCGACATATACACCAGCATGCAGACCGGTGTCATTGACGCAACCGAATGGGTGGGACCATACAACGATCTGGCATTCGGACTGCACCAGGTTGCGAAGTACTACTATTATCCCGGATGGCAGGAACCTGGACCCAACCTGGAACTCATTGTTAACAAGGATGCCTGGGACACCCTGCCGGACGACCTGAAGGCCATAGTGGAAAACGCGGCCCTGGCGGTCAACGCAGACCTGCTTGCGGAGTACACAGCGCGTAACAATGCAGCGCTGCGGGAACTGGTCGATGAGCACGGGGTGCAACTACGTCGATTGCCGGACGATGTGCTGAAGGAACTGCAGGTCATCTCGGAAGAGCTGACCGCGAAAGCCATTGATCGTGACAGCGATCTTGCCAGGCGAATCTACGAGTCTTTCAAGCAGTATCAGAAGGACGTTGTGGCCTATCACGAAATTTCAGAGCGTGCCTATATCAATGCAAGATAGTGGCGGAAACTGGTATCCCGCTGCCCTGGTCCGCCTTACTGGTACAGCCGGTCCGGTAGCCAGGTGGCCAGATCCGGCAGAAATGCCAGCGTGACCAGCATTGCCAGCTGAATCAGGATGAAAGGCACCACACCCCGATAGATGTCCTGCGTTCTGACTTCTGCCGGCGCCACGCCCCTGAGATAAAACAGCGCGAACCCGAAAGGCGGTGTCAGAAACGAGGTTTGCAGATTCAGTGCGATCATGACGCCCAGCCAGACCGGGTCGACCCCCATCGCCATCAGCACCGGCCCCACGATGGGGACGACCACAAAGGTGATCTCGATAAAATCAAGGATGAAACCCAGCAGGAAGATCACCAGCATGACCACGAAGGTGGCTGCCATGGCGCCGCCTGGCAGGGAATGGAACATCTCGTGAACCAGTTCCTCACCACCATAGCCGCGGAATACGAGCGAAAACATCGAGGCACCGATCAGGATGAAAAACACCATGCAGGTTGTTTTGGTGGTGGAAAGGGCGATTTCGCGCAGTTGCGCGATCGATAGTGTCCCCCTGAACAGGGCGAGAATCAGAGCGCCGAGTGCGCCGACACCGGCAGCTTCCGTGGGTGTCGCGATACCTCCCAGGATAGAGCCGAGAACAGCCACGATCAGCAGCAGCGGTGGAAAAATACTGGCCAGCAGTTCGCCCGCGCTGACTTCGCCCTGCTCCACCGGCGGTGCCTTGTCGGGTTGAATCAGCGCCGTGACCGTGACAAAGATGGCGTACAGCACGACCAGTATCAGACCGGGAATGATGGCGCCTGCAAACAGATCGCCCACGGATACGGTTTTGGGGTTGAATATGCCCATCGAGAGCTGCGCCTGCTGGTAGGCATTGGACAGCACATCTCCAAGCAGCACCAGGGCGATGGAAGGCGGAATGATCTGTCCCAGTGTCCCGGTCGCACAGATGGTGCCGGTTGCCAGAGGCACGTTGTATCTTGCTTTCAGCATGGCAGGCAATGACATCAAGCCCATGGTCACCACGGTCGCGCCAACTATCCCGGTGCTGGCAGCCATGAGCATTCCAACGATGGTCACAGAAAGACCGAGGCCGCCGGGCAGCCTGCCGAAAGCGCGACTCATGGAATCGAGTAACTGCTCTGCGATCCTGGACTTCTCGAGGGTCACACCCATCAGCACGAACAGGGGAACAGCCACCAGCGTCTGGTTTGAAATGATGCTGAACAGCCGGTTAGGCATGGCCGTCATCAGTGCTGCATCAAAAGTACCGGTAGCGACACCGATGCCCGCGGCAATCAGCGCAGTCCCTGCCAGTGACAGGGCCACCGGGTATCCCAGCAGCAGCACCAGGACCACAGCGATGAACAGGATGACAGGCGCAAATTCCATCATTGCCTGAGTCCTGCAAGCCTGGCGACGCCCTTCAGGATTTCTGCAATACCCTGCAGCAGCAATAGAAGAGCCATGACAGGAATCAGGGTCTTCATCAGGTAAATGCCGGGTAATCCACCCGGCTGGCCTGAGGATTCCCGTAGCTTCCAGGCGAAATTCACATAGTCCAGACTGATCCAGAAGATAAACAAGCTGACCGGCACCAGGAAAAAAAAGTGCCCGGCCATATCAACCAGGGTTTTTGTGCGCTCGGACATGCGCTCATAAAACACATCGACCCTGACGTGACCGCGTTCTTTCAGGGTGAATCCGATGCCCAGCATGAAAACCAGGCCATGCATGTACATCACGGATTCCTGCAGGGCGATAGAGCCGATGCTGAAGACATAGCGGGCCAGCACGACAGCACAGGTGACCAGGACCATCGCGAGCGTGAGCCAGGCGATTCCCCGCCCGACCAGGTCACTGAGCTTTTCTATGATGTCAACGATCCGGTTGATCATGCCCACTGGCTAACTGAGACAATCGCGCGAGATATTAGCAGAATTGGGACAGCTCCAGAGGTCTCAGTCGTCAAAAAACCGGCTGTCATCCAATGCAGATGTAAAAGCCTGTTTCAGCGCCAGATAGACGGGTCCCGGAGATTGCGGGATCTTTCTGCCTGAAACCTCCCTCACAGGGATCAGCTCTGCACCGGTGCCTGACAGAAAGCATTCGTCTGCAACATAGATATCGTAGGGTGTGATCGACTTTTCCAGAAAGGGAATATCCAGTGTACCCGCCAGTTCGGCGAGAATGCCGCGGGTAATACCCTCCAGAGCACCATCTGTCACAGGTGGTGTGATGATCTTTCCAGACTGCACAATAAACAGGTTATCTGCTGTCCCTTCTGCAACATAACCGGCCCGATTCAGCACCACGGCTTCATCGGCCCCGGCATCATTGGCCTCCAGTCGAGCCATAATCTGGTTGAGGTAATTGAGACTCTTGATTCGCGCATCGAGCTGATCCCCGGCAAGTCGGCGTGTACTGGCAATAATCAATCGCGCACCCAGTTCCCGGACTGAGTCTGAAACCATGGACAGCTGGTCAGCAATCATGACGACATTGCCTGCCTTGCAGTGTCTGGGATCAATGCCGAGAGGGCCGGAACCCCGGGTCACGATCAGTCGAATATATCCATCGCGGCAGTTCGACGCCTCAATGAGCTGGTCCAGCGCAACATTCAAAGCTCCGGTCTCCATGGGCATGGGTATGGAAAGAGCCCGGGCGCTGTTCTTCAGGCGTTGCAGGTGAGCACCCCGTTTCAGAATACGCCCGTTGTAGAATCGCAGGCCTTCGAAGACGCCGTCACCATAGAGAAACCCGTGATCATTGACGGGGATATGGGCGTTTTCTGACGTGCACAAAACACCGTTGATAGAGCAGGCTTGCATTTTGGTCTCCTCTTGCTGGACCTTTCACATTGTTAAAAGAACAGTTGATCGTTGACAGACACAGGCGCTGGCCTTGCATGACGCGAATCCCGGCACAGTGAATCTGTGTGATGGCTCAGCAGTGTCATGCATCAGCATCGAAAACGTCCCGGAGCCGCGCATAGTCTTCGCCGAAGCGTGAAGTGACCGCCGGGTGCAGGAACCGGGTGACCTTGGTGATGTAAACATCGTGTTTGACGTAATCCTCGGCGACGGTGACGAAACTCTCGTTCCGCGACCAGGCGCCCTCTACCCGGCCATCCGCCAGGTAGTTTGCAATCGCCACGGTGGTGCTGTCTGACACCACCGTCAGGCCCCGGCCGCCCTTTTCCTGGTAAAGGGTCCTCTCGGCGGGATGATGGTAGGTGGCACCAATGCTGACCGCAGGTTCGCCAAAGTGCACCAGTGCGATTTTGACGCCCCGTTGCTCGGCGTCGCGTAATGCGGATTCGCTCCAGGCCAGCTCCTCCGGCCAGAGCGAGATGAGCAGGGTTCGGGATGCCTGATTGATCAGCTGCAGGACCCGGCCCTGTATCTCGGCATTGTCCATCAGTGGCCAGACAAGATTATTGCGCGTGGAGAGTGGCGCCTTCTGAAGTTCCGGCAGCAGGCTTTCAGTTTCATTAATCGTGCTGGTCCTGATGCGTTCCATCAGGTCGGCAGGCTCCATGGCGAGATACTGGTGATTGCCTGCATCATCCGGATGCGACTGCAGGATACCCCGTTCCGTCAGTCGAGCCACGGTTTCGTAAATCTTGGAAGTCGGCAATCCTGCCTGCTTGGCAATTTCGTAGGCGCTGGCTGGCTGACAACTGAGCAGCGCCAGATAGGCTTTCGCCTCGTTGGCCGTAAAGCCGAGCTGTTTAAGACGCTCAACAGTACCCATTGAATTCCCTCTTCCGCGAACGATCGCTAGTAACTACCCAAGTAGTTATTAAAATGCAGGCGGCACTATAATGAAACCGATCGCATCGTGCAAGCAGGGGCTATCTGTCCTGGACTTGTTTCCAGACTGCAACATAAAGCGGCTCGATACTGCCCCCGGGCGATGGTAAGCAGTGGTAAACAGCCCGGCAGACTTTCTATTAACCCAGCGACTTTTTGCCCGTCCGCGCGGGGGGTCAGGCATGGCTCGGAAAGTGTTTTATAAGCTATTGAAATATAGGACTAAATCAGAGCGTAGTGCACAATGGCCCCGGCGAAGATGCTCAGACCAACCCAGTGGTTGTTGAGAAAAGCCCTGAAGCAGGCATCCCGCTGTCGCTCGCGAATCAGCCATTGCTGGTAACCAAACAGTCCGGCTGCACCAGCGAGTCCCAGGTACCAGGCAATCTCGAGACCGGTCGACCGGGATGCCAGGTACAGGGTTAACAGCGTTGAACCCTGCAAAATCCCGATCATCAGTCGGTCCAGGTCAGCGAACAGGATGGCTGTGGATTTCAGGCCAAGTTTAAGGTCATCGTCCCGGTCCACCATGGCGTACTCGGTATCATAGGCCACAACCCAGAGCAGGTTGGCAATCAGGAGCAGCCAGGCAACGCTGGCGATCTCCCCGGTCACGGCCGTAAATGCCATCAGGATGCCCATGGAAAATGCGAGCCCGAGTATGGCCTGTGGAACATAGGTATGGCGCTTCATGAAGGGATAGATGGCAGTGATCGCTGCAGCCGCGGCGGCAAGACCCACGGTAAACAGGTTGGTTGTCAGTACCAGCAGCAGGGCCATGAAGAGTATGCCCGCCGCCAGAAAAAGCGCTTCGAGCGGGTCAATTTTTCCTGTGACCAGCGGCCGGTCAACGGTCCTTTTGACATGTCCGTCAAAGTGCCTGTCTGCCAGGTCATTCAGGATACAACCGGCCGAGCGGGTCAGAACCGTTCCCAGCGTAAAGACCAGAAGCAGATGCCAGCCCGGCCAACCCCCGGCGGCAATCCACAATCCGGTCAATGTAGGCCATAGCAACAGGAAAATGCCGATAGGTCTGTTCAGGCGGGTCAGCGCCACGTAGATCGCCAGACGGGACCTGAGATGCGCCATGGTGTCTGCCGGCAACGGACGCCTGTCGGTATTTTTGATCACGGGGCTTCCTGTCATGGAAATATCAATTCATGTACTATACGTCGCTCGTCAGATCAGGCGTTGCGAGAGACCGGATAACGACCGCACGATGCCGGTCAGTTCCCACAATTTTAGAGGATCACGATGAAGAAGTGGCAGTGTATTGTATGCGGCTTTATTTACGATGAAGCTGAAGGACTGGAAGAAGAAGGCATTGCGCCTGGAACGCGCTGGGAAGACATCCCGGATGACTGGATTTGCCCTGAGTGCGGTGTCAGCAAAGACGACTTTGAAATGGTTGAGATGGACTGATGATTGATCGCTCAGCACTGACCCGAAACATACTGATCGGTATGGGCCTGGGTCTTGTGCTGGGATCAATTTTCCACGCCATGGGTCTGGCCGAAACGAACCCGTTGCTCGTGTTCGGCGTTAATGGCCTGTTTGACCTCGGCGGCAAGGCATTTGTCGCGAGCCTCAAGTTACTGGTCGTACCCCTTGTATTTGTGTCGCTGGCCTGTGGTGCCAGCAATCTCTCAGACGGTTCCAGCATAGGCCGTATTGGTGCGAAAACGATCGGCCTCTACCTGATGACCACGGCGATCGCGGTGACCCTGGCGCTGACCGTCGCGAACATCGTGGATCCGGGAGCGAACCTGTCCCTCAACACGGATACCGAGTTTGAGGCCAGCGAAAGTCCGCCACTCAAAAAGGTACTGCTGGATATCATCCCGACCAATCCCATCGAGGCGATGGCAGAAGGCAACATGCTGCAGGTCATCGTGTTTGCGATCCTGATCGGCGTCGCCATCGCCAAATCCGGCACCAGCGGTGAGCGGGTCCGGGAAGCCCTTAATGACTGGAACGAGGTCGTCATGCGGCTCATCATGATGCTCATGGCGATCGCGCCTTTTGGCGTCTTTTGCCTGATGGTGACCCTGTTCAGCAACATGGGCTTTGCGGCCATCGCCGACCTGGCCAAGTACTTTTTTACGGTCGCTGGCGTGCTGATTCTGCACTTCCTGTTGACCTATGCCCTGCTGGTTCGCCTGGTCGCCAATCTGAATCCCATCACCTTTTACCGGAGTTTCGCACCGGTCATGGCTTATGCGTTCAGCACCAGCTCCAGTAATGCCACCATTCCGATTACCCTGGAAACCGTTGAACATCGTCTGGGTGTTCGCAATGAGGTTGCGTCATTTACCGTTCCGCTGGGTGCGACCATCAATATGGACGGAACCGCCATCATGCAGGGCGTCGCGACAGTTTTCATCGCGCAGGCCTACAACCTGGACATCTCGATGAGCGGCTACCTGATGGTCGTACTGACAGCGACGCTGGCGTCTATTGGCACAGCGGGAGTACCCGGTGTTGGTTTGATTACACTGGCCCTGGTACTGCAGCAGGTTGGGCTGCCGGTTGAGGGTATCGCCCTGATCATCGGTGTTGATCGCCTGCTGGATATGATGCGTACCGCGGTCAACGTCTCGGGAGACGCCGCGATATCGACCATCGTGGCCAAAAGTGAGGGCAAGTTCGATCTGGCTGTTTATGAACAGCGAACGATGCCGGGGACCAGTGAGGACAAACCGGCCTCCTGATTCCCGCCTGTAGACCAGGGCACTAGACGTTGCCAATCTTCTCCGGGTCCCTGATCCAGCGACGAACCAGCAAATCAGCCTGATCACGCCGGTCTCTCATGATCGCAAGCGCGGTTTCCCGCACTCGCGGTAACAGGTCCTGGTCCCTCAACAGATCAGCGACGCGAAACTGCATCTCCCCGGACTGCCGGATACCCAGCAGTTCACCAGGCCCGCGTATTTCCAGGTCCTTTTCAGCGATCAGGAACCCGTCGCTGCTCTGTCGCATGACATCCAGGCGCTGGCGACTCAGCTGTCCCAGCGGCTTTCGGTACATCAGTACGCAGTGTGAGGCGGCAGAACCCCGACCGACCCGCCCCCTTAACTGATGCAGTTGCGCCAGCCCCAGCCGTTCGGCGTTCTCGATGATCATCAGGCTGGCATTGGGTACGTCCACGCCCACTTCGATCACGGGGGTCGCGACCAGCAGGCCAAGCTTCCCTTCCTTGAAATCGTTCATGACCCGGGTTTTTTCCCGGGGCGTCATCCGCCCGTGTACGAGACCGACTTTCACGTCAGGCAGCAGTTCTGTCAGCTCAGTAGCGGTGACCTCGGCAGCCTGGCACTGCAGTGCCTCGGATTCCTCAATCAGCGTGCAGACCCAATAGGCCTGTTTGCCGGCGGCACAGGATTCCGCCACCCGCGTAATCACCGCATCGCGCTTTTCATCTGACATGACTGTCGTCGTCACGGGTGTTCTTCCCGGTGGCAGCTCGTCTATGATGGACACATCCATGTCCGCGTACATGCTCATCGACAGCGTTCTTGGAATCGGCGTTGCGGTCATGACCAGCTGGTGTGGTGCGCCAATGTCGTCGGCGCCCTTCTCCCGAAGTGCGAGCCGCTGGTGGACCCCAAAGCGATGCTGTTCGTCGATGATAACCAGTCCCAGGCGGTTGAAGGTGACTTCCTTCTGGAACAGCGCGTGGGTACCGATGATTACGGCCGCGTCGCCTTTCGAGATTCTCTCCAGTTCCTCTGCCCGCTTTTTGCCGGTCACCCGGCCGGTCAGCCAGCCCGTGTTGATACCCAGCGGATTCAGCCAGTTGGAAAGATTGAGGAAATGCTGTTCTGCCAGCAGTTCTGTCGGTGCCATCAGGGCGGTCTGCAGGCCGTTCTCCTGTGCATGGACGGCGGCGAGAGCGGCAACCACGGTTTTCCCGGAACCCACGTCACCCTGAATCAGGCGAAGCATGGGCTGTCCTTTTGCCATGTCGTCAGCGACCTCCCGGGAAACGCGCTTTTGCGCATGGGTCAGTTCAAAACCAAATGCACGCCCGGCGGTTTCATAGCTGCCCGCGGGTCTCGACAGGGCTGGTGCGGTCAGTTTCTGAAGTTCCGCCCGGACAATGCGCAGGCTCAGCTGGTGGGCTGTCAGTTCTTCGAATGCCAGTCGTTGCTGGGCAGGATGATTGCCCGCCATGAGCAGATCAATGTCGGCGTCCGGTGGCGGGTTGTGCAGGAACCGGATCGCCTGTGCAAGCGTCATGGTCGAATTGCTGACCAGCAGTTCTGCCAGGTTGTCTCCCCGGAGCAGGGCAATCGCCTGTTCAACCAGCGAGCGAAAGCGGATCTGGCTGATTCCCTCGGTGGCGGGATAGACGGGGGTCAGCGTTTCTTCCATGGCGGCGGCCGCTTCAACCCTGACGTATTCGGGATGATAGATCTCCAGTCCGGAAGCACCCGCTCGAACATCGCCATAACAGCGTATGGTACCGGCCTGCTTCAGATTCTGCTGCTGGGCCCTGGAAAAATGATAAAAGCGCAGTCCAATCCGGCCGGTGGTGTCCTGGAGATAGGCCAGCAGTGAACGCCTGCGGCCGTAGGTCACGTCGCAGGCAATGATCTCGCCTTCGAACACGGCACTTTCACCGGCTCTCGCAGCACCAACGGGCAGCACCCGGGTTCGATCCTCGTAGCGGAAGGGCAGGTGAAACAGGATGTCCTGGATGTTCCGTATTCCCAGCTTGTGCAGTTTTTCCTCGAGTGCCGGACCCACGCCTTTCAGGCTCGAGACCCTGATGGATGAGAGGTCCCTGGTGTCGAGGTCAGACCTCAACGGGTTCAGGCCCCTGATACGTCAACGATCGCATCTATTTCCACCAGCGCGCCTCGCGGCAGCGCAGAGACCTCCAGAGCAACCCTGGCGGGATAGGGTTCAGCCAGCAGCTGAGTCATGGTCTCGTTGACACGGGAAAAGTGTGCAAGGTCAGTCAGGTAGACGGTAAATTTGATGACGTTTGAAAACCCGGCGCCGGCCTCGCTGATGATGGCTTCAAGGTTCCTGAAAACCTGGCGGATCTGATCGTCGATATCCGTGCTGACCAGCTCCATGGTATCGGGAACCAGGGGTATCTGGCCGCTGACGTAAAGGACCCCACCGACGCTGACCGCCTGTGAGTAGGTGCCGATGGCCGCAGGTGCCCCGGTTGTCGTGATGGTCTTTCTAGTGTTGTTTTTCATGAATGTCTGCTTCGGCTATTTCGCTCGGGTGATTCGATTGATGCCCTTGATGGCTCGAAGGCGCTTGATGAGGCTGGCCAGGTGCACGCGATCCTTTACTGAAATGATCATGGTGATGATGGCAAGTTTTGCGTCCTTCTCGATCATGTTGATTCGCTGGATACTGGCATCGTTATTGGTGACGGTCGATGCTATGACCGCGATCATGCCGCGTTCATGCTCGAGTTCAAGTCGCAGATCCACGGAGAACTCCTGGTCCACCAGAGGATCCCATCGGACCGCCATCAGCTCTTCAGGTTTCTCCTGCAGGTCCACCATGTTCTTGCAGGTATCCCGGTGAATGACGATGCCGCGACCCGCGGAAACGTGTCCGATAATGTGATCGCCCGGAATGGGTTTGCAGCATTTGGCGTAGCTGACAACGAGCCCCTCTGTGCCCTTGATGGCCAGGGGGCCGTGAGAAGCCTGATCGACATCGTCGCTGTCACCCAGCAGTCGTTTGACGATGACGCCGGCCATCTGGTTGCCGATGCCGATCTCGGCTAGCAGGTCATCCAGGCTGTCGATTTTTCTCTCTTCCAGAAGCGTAGCCAGTGCAGCCGGGTCAATATCCTGTATCACCATGTGATGAGGTTCCAGGGCGCGCTTCAGCAGACGTTCGCCCAACAGGGTGGACTCATTTCTCTGCTGGTTTTTCAGTGCATGTCGAATGCTGCTGCGAGCCTTGCCGGTAATCACGAAGTCAAGCCAGGCCGGGTTGGGCTGTGCCCCCGGGGCCCGGATGATTTCAACCGTCTGACCGGATTCAAGGGTAGCGCTCAGCGGAGCGAGTCGTCGATCGATCCGACAGGCCACGCAGCTGTTGCCGATATCGGTGTGGACCGCATAGGCAAAGTCCACAGGTGTGGCACCGTGCGGCAGGTCAAAAATCTCGCCGATGGGCGAGAAGACGTAAACCTCATCGGGAAACAGGTCGATTTTGACGTGTTCGATAAATTCCAGCGAGTTCCCGGTACTTTGCTGTATCTCAAGGAGTCCCTTCATCCATTCGCGGGCTCGCTGGTGGGAACCCGACGATTCGTCTGCGGTTTTGTACAGCCAGTGACCGGCGATGCCATTGTTGGCCAGCAGCTCCATCTCATGGGTTCGAATCTGGATCTCGATGGGTATCCCGTGCTTGCCGAACAGCGTGGTATGCAGTGACTGGTAACCGTTGGCCTTGGGAATGGCGATATAGTCTTTGAAGCGGCCCACCACTGGCTTATACAGGTTGTGCACAACGCCGAGAACCCGGTAACACTGGTCGACCGAGTCCACCAGGATGCGAAAAGCGTAGACATCCATGATTTCGTTGAACGACCTGCGTTTGGTTCGCATCTTGTCGTAGATGCTCCACAGGTGTTTTTCACGGCCGAAGACCTTTGCCTTGATGTTTTCACTTTCCAGGCATTCGCTGATGGACAGTTTGATGCTGTTGACCACTTCCTTGCGATTGCCCCGGGCGCGCTTCACCGCTTTCTGAATCATCGACGATCGCAATGGATAAAGTGCCTTGAAGCCCAGTTCCTCCAGTTCAACACGGATATTGTTCATGCCGAGCCTGAGGGCGATGGGCGCGTATATCTCGAGAGTCTCCTTGGCGATTCGGCGGCGCCGTTCCGGATCCAGGTGACCCAGTGTGCGCATGTTGTGCAGGCGGTCTGCGAGCTTGACCAGGATGACACGGATGTCCCTTGCCATTGCCAGGGTCATTTTCTGGAAATTTTCAGCCTGGGCCTCGGCCCTGGATTGAAAGATGTTCTTCAGCTTGCTGACACCATCCACCAGATTGGCGACGTCTTCATCGAACTCCTGGCTGATCGTGTGCTTGGGTACCCCGGTGTCCTCGATCACGTCGTGCAGCAGGGCCGCCATGAGGCACTGGTGGTCCATGTGCATCTCAGACAGGATGCCTGCGACGGCCAGAGGATGGGTTATGTAGGGTTCGCCGGATTTCCGTTTCTGCCCTTCATGGGCGTCCTCGGCGAAATGGTAGGCCTTGACCACCAGATCAACCTGGTCGGGTTCAAGGTAGCTGCCCAGGTCCTGGGCAAATGATTCGATGGTTACCACAGGGCACACCCCGGATGCGAGAAGCGCCAGGGTTGCCCGTTGTTGCGTTCGCCTGGTCTACAGGTTGTTGTTGAACTCTTGTTCGTGCTGTTCAAAGCCGTCCTGTACTGCACTCAAAGCGAGTGCCTCTGTTTCTTCCTGGGTGGGTTCATTCAGGATCGATGCGTTCACCAGACCGGCCGCGATCTCGCGCAGCGCCAGTACGGTGGGTTTGTCGTTTTCCAGCGGAACCAGTGGGTCTTTTCCGCCGGTGGCAATCTGTCGAGCACGCTTGCTGGACACCATGACCAGTTCAAAGCGGTTAGCCACATTTTCCAGACAATCTTCTACTGTCACTCGTGCCATCAGGTCACTCCCGTGTTTCTGTGTGGATGCCGCGGTCGGGCGCGGAATTGGATCAGCCGGGGATCAGTTAACTGCTGGTGTAGAGCCCGGCGGGCCGCGCATTGTATGCCACAACACCACGAATAGACAATATTATGTCAGGTTTCCCGACAACAAGTCTTCTACCAGATCCTGTAAATCGGGTAGACGGCTGTCCCTCCGGTAGGGTTGACCACGTCCCTCGACGATTTCGGTCAGTTCGTCCAGGGCAGTTTCAAAGTCGTCGTTCACCACCAGGTAGTCAAACTCTCGAAAATGGGAAATCTCCTCGATAGCCGCGGCGGTTCGCTTCCTGACTGTTTCGGCATCATCCTGCGCACGAGCTTCAAGCCGTTCACGAAGCGTTTTCAGCGAGGGAGGAAGGATAAACACGGAAGCGGCCGAAGGCATTTTCTGACGAACCTGCTGGGCACCCTGCCAGTCAATCTCCAGAATCAGGTGCTGGCCCTGAGCCAGCACCTGGTTGGCGGCATCGATGCTGGTTCCATAGAGATGACCAAAAACACTGGCCCACTCCAGAAATGCACCCGCATCAATCATCTCCCTGAACCGGGCCTCATCGATAAAGTGGTAGTTGATCCCGTTAAACTCTCCCGGGCGGTGACGTCGCGTGGTGTGGGAAACAGCGACCCCGGTCGCCGGCTGCCTTTCGAGCAGCGCGCGCACCAGGCTGGTCTTGCCCGCCCCGGAAGGCGCCGAGATGATGAACATCTGGCCGCTGCTGACGTTATCGAGGGCTTTGTTAGGGACGTTGTTGGGATTGCTCATTCGATGTTCTGGATCTGTTCCCGCATCTGCTCAATGGTGACCTTCAGATCGACAGCGTGATGGGTTGTGTTGCTGGTGGATGCCTTGGAAGACAGGGTGTTAGCCTCCCGGTTGAGCTCCTGCATCAGGAAATCCAGGCGGCGACCCACGGGCTCTTTTTCCGCCAGTGCGTGGCGCACCTCTGCCACATGGGTAACCAGCCGATCCAGCTCTTCCATCACATCGAGTTTCTGAGCGGTAATCACCAGTTCCTGCTCCAGGCGCGCGGGATCAACGCTGACATCCAGATCGTTGATTCGTTTAAGAAGTTTCTCCTGCTGTTGTCTGGCCATCTGCGGTGCCTCCGCTTTCAATGCGGTGACCGTCTTCTCGACGTCCTTCAGCCGACCTTCTATCAGTGCTTCAAGCTCACGACCCTCTCGTTCCCGCATCTCCACGAGCATGTCCACCGCGGTCTGGAAACCGGTACGCACGTCGGCAGCGATCTCCTCGGTGTTTTCACGGGTTGTCAGGACGTCCGGCCAGCGCATCAGTGACAGCAGGTCGCCACGGGAATCCATACCTGTCAGGGTCTGCATACGGCCCAGCAGCTGGTTCAACTCCTGCACCAGAGGCTCATTGATCGTCAGCGCGATCGGCAGGGCTGTCGCGTTCAGTTTCAGTGAACACTCGAGCTTGCCCCGGCCGACCAGGTCCTTGAACATGCCCTTTAGCTCTGTTTCAAGAAACCGGTAGCTGTCTGGCATTCGAAAGCTGATATCCAGGTAGCGGTGATTGACAGAACGGAGTTCCCAGACTGCTGCACCATGTTCAGCCCGTGCGAATGCGGTCATACTTCGGGTCATTAACCATCTCGGCATAATAAGTAGCGTCAAAGTATAATGGAGTTTTGAACCCCGGAGCAGTAATGAGTAAATCACGTCTCGTAGATCGTGCACCCGACCAGTTGCGCAAGGTCACTATCGATAGAAATTTCAACAAGCATGCGGAGGGTTCTGTTCTCATCGGCTTTGGAGACACGCGGGTTATCTGTACCGCTTCCGTTGAAAAAGGAGTGCCACCGTTTCTGCGCGGTTCCGGCAAGGGCTGGATCACCTCTGAATACGGGATGCTGCCGCGATCCACTAACACACGGATGGCCCGGGAAGCAGCGAGAGGCAAGCAGGGAGGACGTACCGTCGAAATTCAGCGTCTGATCGGTCGTTCCCTGCGCGCCTGCGTTGATATGAACACCATGGGTGAGTTCACCATCAAAATCGACTGCGATGTGATTCAGGCTGATGGCGGCACCAGGACCGCCTCGATTACCGGTGCCTGCGTTGCCATGATGGATGCTATTGCTACCCTGGATTGCGCACCTCGAACCCAGCTGGTTTCGGCGGTTTCGGTGGGGATCGTGCAGGGTCTCCCGGTGCTGGACCTTGAATATATTGAAGACTCCCGGGCTGATACAGACATGAATGTGGTGATGACTGAAGACGGCCGCTTTATCGAGATTCAGGGAACGGCCGAGGACGAACCCTTCGATCGCGCTGAACTCGACCAGATGCTGCGTCTCGCTGAAAAGGGCGCAGCTGAGCTTCATGAGCTGCAACGACGGGCACTGGCGGGCGAGTAGCAATGGTACAGGAAGACTATCAGCGGGCATTTATCAGGTTTGCAATGGATCAGGGCGCGCTGCGATTTGGTGAATTTACACTCAAGTCAGGCCGTACCAGTCCCTATTTCTTCAATGCCGGAGAGTTCAAGACCGGTGCTGCTCTGTCCCGCCTCGGGGGTTTCTATGCGGATGCGCTGATGGCGTCCGGGATGTATTCTGACGGCCTTTTCGGTCCTGCCTACAAGGGAATTCCGCTGGCAGCAGCCACGGCCATCGCAATGGCAGAGCGCTATCAGAAGGATTTACCCTATACATTCAACCGCAAGGAAGCCAAAGACCACGGGGAGGGAGGTCAATTCGTCGGGGCACCCCTGTCCGGTAATCTGGTAATCGTGGATGATGTGATTACCGCTGGTACGGCAATCAGGGAGGTCATGGCCCTGATTGAGGATTCCCCTGCAAAAGTGGTGGGTGTGCTGGTTGCCATTGATCGCCAGGAGCGCGGTACGGGAGAGCTTTCAGCCATTCAGGAGGTCGAGGCACGCTACGGCATCAGCGTGGTACCCGTGGTCACACTGGACCATGTCGTCCAGTATTTGGAGGAAATTGGCGGGTTTGAAGCAGAAATTAGTCAAATTGGTTCATATAGAATTCAGTATGGAATAGCATCATAGGTCTGATGTTGAAACTACGTTACCTTCTTCTAGGCGCAGCTCTGATGCAATTCGATACGGTTGCAGCGGAGCTCTATCGCTACAAGAACGAAGACGGTGTCACCGTACTCGACAGTCATGTGCCGGCCCGCTACGTCAAGAACGGTTACACCATTCTGAGTCTTGATGGCCGGGTTCTTGAGGTTGTCCCCCGTGCCCTCAGTGAGCAGGAAATTCGTGAGCGCGATCGCCGCATCGCGGAAGAAGAACGTCTCGCGCGGGAAAAGCGTGAGCGCGAGATAGCCGACCAGAACCTGATGCGCCTTTACAGCACACCGGGCGACGTCATCCGGGCCAGGAACGCCAAGATCGCCAGTATTGACAGCATGATCAACACCCAGAAAGGCAATATCCAGCGGCTGGATGCCCAAAAGCGCCAGTTGGAATCAGCGCTGGCTGATATCCAGCGTGCCGGCGGTGTTATCGATAAAGACCAGTTGGCGAGGATCAGGGGCATTGAGACTCGGATCTCGCAGATCGAATCAGAGATCGAGAAAAAAATTGAAGAGAAGGAGGCCCTGAAAGTCTCCTACGCCAATGACCTGAAGCGAGTTAAAGAGCTCTACGGTCGATAGAGTCATCTGATACCCAGACAGCGGCTCAGGATGGCCCCTGAAACAGTCCCCGGCTCAGAATCTGCCATTGATCTTCCCACTCGGTTGTTGGCCTCCGCTGGAAGTCGCTGCGGACATACTGGGTAATACGACCCTCTACCAGGGACAGCATCAGGTTTGCGGCCACGCCTGGATCCAGGCGGATCGCATTGTCCTCACGTAACGGCATTTCCCGTAACACCTGCCTGATCTGTGTTTCGATCCGGTCGAACATCTGGCTGACTCGGAGCCTCAGTCGATCAGTCTCGCCCGACAAAGGATCTCCGGTCATGATTCGGGTGATACCAGGATTTCTTTCACAGAATGTCAGCATCAGTCCAACGATCTTCTCGCAACGTCGGCTGGCCGATGCCTCTTCCGCTAGAATCTGCGAGATCCTGGAAAACAGCGTGGACTCAATGAACTCGATGAGCGCATCAAACATCTTCGCTTTGCTTGGAAAATGACGATACAGCGCGGCCTCAGACACGCCAACATGCTTGGCCAGGCCTGCTGTTGTGATTCTGGCACCGGGGCTCTGTTCCAGAATCGTGACCAGGGACTGAAGAATCTGGTCACGCCTTGATGGCTTCCTCGCTTCCTCGTTCATGCTCATTCCTTGTGCCCGATGGTTTCGCGGTTTGTGATCAGCGTGCCGACACCTTCATCGGTGAGCACCTCAAGCAACACCGCGTGCGGCACTCGACCGTCGATAATATGTGAACTGACCACGCCATTTTTGACCGCTGAAAGTGCACAGTCGATTTTCGGCAGCATGCCACCGGTTATGGTGCCATCTGCGATAAGACGATCCACCTCATCGGAGCTGAGCCCTGTTAACAGGTTGCCGGCCTTGTCCTGAAGTCCCGCGATATTGGTCAGCAGTATCAGTTTCTCGGCAGAAAGTTTCTCCGCGATTTTTCCTGCGACCAGATCAGCATTGATGTTGTAGGTTTCGTTGTCCTCTCCAATACCGATGGGCGCGATCACAGGGATGATGTCACTGCTCGTCAACAGGTCTACGAGATCCCGGTTGATATCAACGACCTCCCCGACCTGGCCTATATCGATGATCTCCGGCGTCTGAACCTCCGGCCCGCTCCTTTCGATCAGCATTTTCCTGGCCTTGATCAGTTCGGCGTCCTTGCCGGTCAGACCCACCGCCTTGCCGCCGCTCTTGTTGATCAGGTTGACGATATCCTGGTTTACTGCCCCACCCAGTACCATTTGCACCACGTCCATGGTCTGGCTGTCTGTGACGCGCATGCCGTCAACGAAGCGCGATTCAATGTGCAGTGCCTCGAGCAGCGTGCCAATCTGTGGGCCTCCGCCATGGACGACAACGGGTTTCATGCCAACGAGCTTCATCAGGACGACGTCACGGGCGAAACCCTGCTTGAGGGTCTCATCAATCATGGCATTGCCGCCGTACTTGATGACAATGGTCTTGCCCGTAAATCTCTGGATGTAGGGCAGCGCCTCGGACAGTACCGAGGCAATGTTTATGGCCGAATCTCTGGTAAGCGTCATCTGGGCAATCTCAAGCGAAGTCGAGATCCTCTCGGATCTCCTGAATCATTTCACGGAACGCGGCCTTGATGTCCTCAAGGGCTTCTTCGGTGTCTGCCTCAAACCTGAGGGTTATTGCAGGTTCCGTATTTGAAGCCCGGACCAGGCCCCAGCCGTCGGGGAAATCGACACGAAGTCCGTCAATGGTCTGGATGGTTGCATCTTCAAAGTCGGCCGCCGATATCAGTTTGTCGATGAGATCAAACTTCTCGTCGTCCGGTACCGCCACGTGTATCTCCGGTGTGCTGACGCTCACAGGAAATTCCTTCAGCAGTTCTGCCAGCCCCTCTTCCTGTGATCCGACGATCTCCAGTAGTCGAGCCGCAGAGTAAAGTCCGTCATCGAATCCAAACCAGCGCTCAGCGAAGCAGATGTGCCCGGACATTTCTCCACCGAGCAACGCGCCAGTTTCGATGATTTTTTCCTTCAGGTAGGAATGACCGGTTCTGCAGATGATAGGTCGCCCGCCAAAACCGCTGATCACCGAGTTCAGGTGTCTTGTGCATTTGACGTCGTAGACAACGTCGGAGCCGGGGTTCCGGGAGACAACGTCCTTGGCAAACAGCATCAGCAGTTGATCGGGCCAGACAATATCACCATCGGCCGTGACCGCGACCAGCCTGTCGCCGTCGCCGTCAAACCCGATACCCAGGTCTGCCCCCTGTGATTTCACGGTCAGGATCAGGTCTTCGAGATTTTCCGGCTTGGTGGGGTCAGGATGATGGTTAGGGAAAGAGCCATCGACCTCACAGTAGAGCGGCACTGCTTCGCAGCCGAGGGCATCAATCAGCTCGGGAATAATGGATCCGGCGATGCCGTTGCCGCAATCCAGCACGACTTTCAGCGGTTGCGCCACCACAACATCGTCAGCAATCGCGTCGATATAATCCTGCTTCAGGTCGATTTCACTGACCGTACCCTCGCCGCTGGTGTAATCTTCTTCGGTGATCCGTTTGTAAAGCGCCTGGATCTCGTCCCCCACCAGCGTCCTGCCGGCCAGTACAATCTTGAAACCATTGTAGTCAGGTGGATTGTGACTGCCGGTCACCATGATGCCACTGGTCGTCGAAGAGTTATGCGTGCCGTAGTAGACGAGCGGAGTGGGAACAGCACCGATATTGATGACATCACGTCCTGATGCGGTCAAACCCTCAATAAGAGCTTCAGCCAGCGCCGGGCTGTACTCACGCCCGTCGTAGCCAACAATGATCGCCTGCTGACCGCGTGCTTCCGCCTCTGATCCAACCGCGAGACCAACTTGTCTGGCGACATCCTCGCTGAGCGTCTGACCGACCACGCCGCGAATATCGTAGGCTCTGAAAATGCCCTGTGAAACCAGGTTCGCTGCTTTCGGCTTGTCAGGCTTGCGGGCCTGTTCAATCACCTCGTCGAAATCATCCACCTCGAATTCCTCGACGGATTCGAGATCGTCATCGGTCATTTCGATGTCCACGATTTCACTGTCGGCTTTGGGAACGGGTTTTGCGGCTTTCACTGCGGGGGCTGGTGACACGTCCCGGGACTGGGCCGGTTTCATGTTCTGCAGGGCTTTCAGGTTTGCGCCTATCTCATCGAAGCCATCAAGCGTGAAATCCCCTTCCCTGTCGGCATTGCCTGTGGTTGCAAGCTTCTGCACCAGACTGACTGTCATGTCGACGTTGGTGGCGATCAGCCTGGCGGTCTGTTTCGCACCTGCCAGGCAAGCGGCAACGGCGACCAGCAGCATGACGAGCGAGGGTACCAGCAGCAGGATGATATTGCCGGAAGTACTGCCCGCAATCTTCTCGTTGGGTCGATACTGAAAGGACCACTTCTGCGCATCGAGTTTCTTGGTTACCACTGGGCCATTGCCCGAGCCGATGCTGGTCACGGGACGGTTCTCGGTGCCGACGCGCTGGAGAATGCTGACTTCTCCCTTGTTGCCATCCGTCACGCCCTGCAGCAGGGCAGAGGGGTTGAAGTAGGCAAACAGTGTTCCCTTAACCGTGCCATCCCTGAAAATGACGGGCTGGGCGGCAATCACCCATTTCTGACCCTGGAAATTGCCCTGTGCACTGATGGCCTCCAGGGGTGGCGGAGCGCCCTGCTCTGCCAGGTTGACCACATCCAGCGCAACGTAGTTAAAGGGTGGAAATCCCTGGTCGGGCTTCGCGGTATCAATAGGAAATATCCTGACGCGTTGTGCGTGAGGCAGCATCGTACTCACCACGGCTTCTGCTTCGACGATCTCTGCATTGGTACCGATAACGGCATCCCTGACGATCGAACTCTCTGAGAGCTTGAGCATCTGCTCACCGATGATGGCGGAGCGGATGTTGATCTGGTTGGCGATTTCAGTGGACAGCTCATCGGCGAGCATGTTCCGGTGGCTGTTATTAACGATGGCCTGGACCATAAAAAGGGTCAGGGCCACGGCGGCAAGGAACCCGACCACAGTGCCTGCGACTGGAATCATGCCGAAGCTGACAAGGCTGCTTTTTGGTATTGCCATGAGGTGTCCCCTGTCCTTTGTCTACTGTGTGCCCGACGATCCGAAACCGCCGGTTCCTCTGTCTGTTGACGTAAACTCGTCGACGATCCTAAAACGAGTCTGAACCACCGGCACCAGAACCAGCTGGGCGACGCGATCTCCCGGTTGGATCGTAAATGGATGCTGCCCCCGATTCCACGCTGAAATCATCAGCTCTCCCTGGTAGTCGGAATCAATCAGGCCGACCAGGTTACCGAGTACGATACCGTGTTTATGGCCGAGACCTGACCTTGGAAGTATCAGGGCCGCGTAGGCCGGGTTTTCGATATAGATTGCCAGGCCCGTGGGGATCAGCGTCGTGGAGCCGGGTGCCAGTTCCAGATCCTCATCCAGGCAGGCTCGAAGGTCCAGACCCGCTGCGCCGGCGGTTGTGTACTCGGGCAAGGGAATGGAATCACCGATCTTCGGATTCAGTATCCTGACCTGAAGACTATCCATGGGTTTGGCTCTCTGTTACCAGCTGATCTGCGATCAATTCGATAATACGCCTTGCCAGTGTGGCTTTGGACATCAGTGTCAGCGTCTCTTCACCGGCGCGAGTGATCACGGTGGTTTCATTGTCATCGCTGTTGAAACCGATTTCCTGGTTGCTGACGTCGTTGGCGATAATCATGTCCAGCTTTTTCGCCTCAAATTTTTTCCTGGCATTGTCAATGACCTGCTCGGTTTCGGCGGCGAAGCCAACGGTGAAAGGGCGGTCCTTGAGCGTGGCGACGGTTCTCAATATGTCGGGATTCTGAATCAGCTGCAGTGTGATTGAGCCGTCCCCCTGCTTCTTAATCTTCTGGCTTTCTGTTGTTGCCGGCCGATAGTCCGCGACAGCGGCAACACCGATGAAAATGTCTGCACCGTCAATGACATTCATGACGGCATCGAGCATTGCCCGCGCTGATTCAACCCGCACGAGCGTTACCCGGTCGGGTGGAGGCAGGGCTGTTGGGCCGCTGACAAGTGTGACGCGAGCGCCGGCTTCTGCGGCCGCAGTGGCCAGTGCGTAGCCCTGCTTGCCGGAACTGTGATTGCTGATGTATCGCACCGGGTCGATCGCCTCTCTTGTCGGGCCCGCGGTGATAACGACGTGGCGTCCTGCCAGAGAACCGGTTTTAAACAGGCCGCTGACAGCATCCACGATCAGCGGCACATCCATCAGTCGACCGGTACCTGTCTCACCGCAGGCCTGCAGCCCATCACCGGGCTCAAAAATGCTGATTCCACGGTCCCGGAGAGTGGTGAGATTCTGCTGTGTGGAGACCTTGCCCCACATGGCCTGGTTCATGGCAGGGGCGACAGCAATCGGGCATTCAGCGGCCAGGCAGATGGTCGTCAGCAGGTCATCGCCGTGACCTGCAACCAGGCGGGCGAGGAAGTCTGCAGTCGCTGGCGCAACGATAATGACATCCGCCCAGCGAGCCAGTTCAATATGGCCCATGACCGACTCTGTCTCCGCATCCAGCAGATCAAGATGAACCGGATGGTTTGACAGCGCCTGCAGCGTCAGCGGTGTAATAAATGCCTGGGCTGCCTGGGTCATGGTGACCCGGACATCTGCGCCTTCGTCCTGCAGCCTGCGCACCAGCTCAGCGCTCTTGTAGGCCGCGATGCCTCCGGTGATTCCCAGCAGTACGCGTTTGTTGGTCAGGCGAGTCAAGTCAGCTCCAGAGGCGACAATCCTGTTGCCGCGGTTGCGCCAGTTGGCGTTCAATCATCAAAGTCCCACAGAGACACGGGACTGGTGCTGTCAGGCACGCGGGGTGTTTACCCATGCCAGTCTCGTGGAAGCAAAGGGTAGCATAGCGCTCTTTGAAAGTGGTCACTCACTTATGCATCGAATTCGGGGACCTTACACTCTCAGTTTTCTCGTCCGGTACCGGGCATGGACGGGCCCACATGCAGGCTGAAGAACCGGCAACAGAACTGATGATGCCCCGGGAGAAGCTGCTTAAAGCGGGTCCGGAACAGCTCGACGATGCTGAACTGCTCGCGATTTTCCTGCGAACCGGCACCCGCGGCAGCGATGTCGTTACCCTGGCCCGGCAGCTGATCTCGAGGTTTGACGGACTGCGGGGGCTCCTGCAGGCGAACAGGCAGGATCTGCTGTCTGAGCCGGGTATCGGTCTGGCCAAGTATGCGGAAATTGCTGCCGTTGTTGAACTCGCTGGTCGTTATCTGAAATCCGCGATCCAGCGAGGCGATGCACTGACCGACCCGGACATCACCAGGCAGTTTCTGATGCTGAAGCTGCGTCCCTATTCGAGAGAGGTCTTCAGCTGTCTGTTTATGGACAATCAGCACCGGTTGATCACCTATGAGGAAATGTTTTTCGGCACCATTGACGGCGCCAGTGTGCACCCCCGTGAAGTGGTCAAGCGCGCATTGGAAGTCAATGCGGCGGCGCTGATTTTTGCTCACAACCACCCATCGGGTGTCGCAGAACCTTCCCAGGCTGACCGGCGGATCACGGACCGCCTCCAGTCTGCACTGTCGCTGGTCGATATCCGGGTGCTCGATCACCTGGTGGTGGGTGATGCCGAGGTGGTCTCTTTTGCGGAGCGGGGCTGGATTTAGGCGCAGTGGTACACCCTTAAGCGATGCAGTCTGTGTTGAAGAACCGGGGGTGTTCTGGTATAAAGCACCGCTCTCGACGCGGCGCTGTCGCCCATCGGTTGACATTGAACCCGCAAGTAATTGATATTTAAGGTATTTGACATGGCCAGAGAATGTCAGGTCACAGGCAAACGCCCCGTGACCGGAAATAACGTATCTCACGCGCATAACAAGACGCGTCGTCGCTTCCTGCCGAACGTACATGATCATCGTTTCTGGCTGGAGAGCGAAAACCGCTTCGTTAAGCTGCGAGTATCCGCCAAGGGTATGAGAATCATCGACAAGCTGGGTATCGACCAGGTTGTCAGCGATATTCGCTCCAAGGGTGTAAAGGTTTAATCATGAGAGAAAAAATCAAACTCGTCTCATCTGCCGGTACGGGTCACTACTACACGACCAGCAAAAACAAGCGCACGATGCCCGATAAAATGGAGATCAAGAAGTTTGATCCCGTGGTTCGCAAGCACGTGATGTATAAAGAAGCCAAGATAAAGTAGCGAATCAGGGCCGCCTTTCCGGGCGGCCTGTCCCCTTCTCCATCGCCCCGTTTCGTTGAGATGATCCCGGTCCAAGAACCGTGTTCGCGGGCATCGCTGGCGATACCTGTCGCCCGTTCCGATGACCTGGTGCTATGGCGGCCCGGAGGGATCGGTGCCTGAACTTCCCGAGGTCGAAACGACCCGTCGCGGTATCGAACCGCTGGTTGTCGGCAAACTGGTCCGGCAGACCCTGGTGCGACAGCCTTCCCTTCGCTGGCCTGTTTCACCGGAACTGGCGCAAATGCTGACCGGTGGACGGATCACGGCTATCGACCGGCGTGCCAAGTACCTGCTGTTTAATCTTGATCGTGGCGATCAACCGGGTGGACGCATGATGATCCATCTTGGCATGTCAGGCAGCCTGCGAATCACCTCCGCGGACACCCTGCCTCGCAAGCACGATCATATTGATGTCATCTTTGATGACGATACCATCCTGCGTTTCCACGATCCCCGGCGGTTTGGCTCGGTATTCTGGCTGCCCCCTGGAGAAAATCACGAACTGCTCGATTCGCTGGGACCGGAGCCGCTGTCCGCCGATTTCGATGGTGACTACCTGTATGAACGATCCAGGGGGCGCAAGGTTGCGGTCAAGCAGTTCATCATGAACAGCCAGGTGGGCGTCGGCGTTGGCAATATCTATGCGAACGAGTCGCTATACCTGTCCGGTATCCATCCTGCTCGATACGCGGGAAGAATCTCACGGCAGCGGTACCTCATTCTGGCATCGAACATACGCCGGGTCCTTGAGAGTGCGATTCAATCCGGGGGTACAACGCTAAGGGATTTCGTCAGGGAAGATGGTACACCGGGGTATTTCAGGCAACAGCTGAACGCGTATGGCAAGGCTGGCGAACCCTGCAAGGGGTGCGGCCGACTCCTCAGGGAATCCCGGCTGGGCCAGCGAACCACAGTTTATTGCGCATACTGCCAGCGTTGACGGGTCTGGCCGATCGCTGAATCAGCCGATCTCGTTATTCTTGAGAGCCTCATTGACCGCGGGATGCACAAACCTGCTGATGTCACCACCGTAGCTGGCAATCTGGCGAACCAGCGATGACGATATGTAGGAGTTTTCCTCGCTGGGCGCGAGGAAAACGGTATCAATATCGGGTGCCAGGGCCCGGTTCATGCTCAGCATCTGAAACTCGTAGTCGAAATCGGTCACCGTTCTGATGCCCTTGAGAATCACTGACGCACCCACTGCCTTCGCAAAATCCACGGTCAGTGTGTTGAAGCCGATGATCTCAACGTTGCTGACGTGGGCCAGCGCCAGTTTCGCCAGATCGACCCTGACCTGGAGATCCCCCGGTGATTTGTGAGGGCTCGTTGCAATGCCCAGAACCACGTGATCAAACAGGGCAGCTGCGCGTTCCACAAGATCGGCGTGGCCGTTGTGTATGGGATTAAAGGTACCTGGGTATAAAGCTGTCGTCATATCGCTGGCTGCGGCCTGTTGTTAGGAGGTCGCCATCATACCGACCGCCTTCGCCGCATTTCAACCGCAGAAGCACAGGCAGAAATGAACGGCACCCGCCTTTTTCTGTCGATGCAGGGTCCAGTCGGCAGGCAGTTCACCTGCTGTCACAGCGCGCCCGGTTTCCAGATAGACCGCTCGCCGGGCAAGTTTTTCGGAGGCTATGCGCTGACAGTCGTTGATCCAGGTCTCTGCCGAGAAAGGCGCGTCGATAAAAATCAGATCAAACGGGTCCCTGGTTACGCTCAGCCAGGAATCAACCGGACTGGTAACCAGTTGGTAGCGATCCGGGTCGGCTTCCAGGATGTTGAGGTTCTGCTGCAGATTGTTGATGACCCTGGGGTCGGAGTCGATAAAGCAGACTTCCGATGCCCCTCTGGAAAGGGCCTCGAGTCCGATGGCGCCGCTGCCGGCGTACAGGTCCAGGCAGCTCGCCCCGGCAATATCAGCCATCAGCCAGTTGAAGAGCGTTTCCCTGACACGATCGGGAGTTGGTCGGATCGTCGTCGATGTCGGGAATGTCACTTTGCGACCCCGCCATTTTCCACCGATAATCCGTACACTGCGATCCTGTTGGCTGGATAATCCGTTTTTCATCTTCTGGTGATCGTTGTCGCCTTTCGCGATGAGGCCAATTTAACCGGAATCGTGTCGAGAAGTACTGACGTGGAAAAACTATGACGACAAATGTTGCAGATGCCGATAATGAAAACAAGCCGGGTTTCTTCCAGCGCCTGAAGCAGGGGCTGGGGAAGACCCGTTCGAAACTCGGAGAATCACTGGGTAATGTTTTCCTCGGCGAGAAGACGCTGGACGATGACCTGCTCGAGGAACTGGAAACGGTTCTGCTCACATCTGATGTCGGCTTCGCCGCGACGACCGAGATCATTGATGATCTGACCGCCCGCGTGAGCCGCAAGGAACTGAATGACGGTGCAGCGGTGATGGATCACCTCAAACACATGCTGACTGGCATGCTGAAGCCGGTTGAATTGCCGATGGTCATCGAGGGGGCGAAGCCCTATGTGATCCTGATGGTGGGCGTCAACGGCGTGGGTAAAACCACCACGATCGGCAAGCTGGCCAGACGACTGCAGGGCGAGGGCAGGAGCGTCATGCTGGCCGCTGGTGACACCTTCCGCGCTGCAGCGGTTGAGCAGCTGAAGGTCTGGGGTGAACGTAACGACGTGCCGGTTATCGCCCAGGCAACCGGTGCCGACAGCGCCTCGGTCATTTTTGATGCGCTCAATGCAGCAAAAGCAAGACAGGTAGATGTGCTGATTGCTGACACTGCAGGGCGGTTGCAGAACAAGAAGAACCTGATGGACGAGCTGTCGAAGATTACCCGTGTCCTGTCCCGGATTGACAACAGCGCGCCGCACGAGGTGATGCTGGTGCTGGATGCGGGAACTGGCCAGAACGCCATTTCCCAGGCCAGGGAATTTATGGCCACCGTTAACGTCTCTGGAATTACGCTGACCAAACTGGACGGTACCGCGAAAGGCGGGGTGATTTTTGCCCTGGCTAACCAGCTGAAGCTGCCCATTCGCTTTATCTGCGTCGGTGAACAGATAGAGGACCTGAGGCCCTTTTCTGCTGAAGAGTTTGTTAGTGCGCTTTTCGAACAGTAATCGGCCGCGGCAACAGTCATGATTCGATTTGATGATGTCAGCAAACGCTATCCGGGTGGCAACGACGCGCTTTCCCGTGTGAACTTTGAGCTGGCAGGTGGAGAGATGGCGTTCCTGACCGGCCATTCCGGCGCGGGCAAGAGCACACTGATGAAGCTGATCATCGTCATGGAAAGAGCCAGTCGGGGTCAGGTTTTCGTCAACGGGGTCAACCTGAATCGGGTGTCCAGAGGTCAGATTCCTCTGGTGCGGCGTGGTGTCGGCGTTGTTTTTCAGAATCACCAGTTGCTGTTTGACCGGAATGTCTACGACAACGTGGCCCTGCCACTGACCATTGCGGGCTACTCTCCACGCGACGTGGGTCGACGTGTGAGGGCTGCACTGTCCAAGGTTGGCCTGGGAGACAAGGAAAAAAAGCTGCCGGTGCAGTTATCCGGCGGTGAACAGCAGCGGGTCGGCATCGCCCGTGCCGTGGTCAACAAACCGCCGGTACTGCTGGCGGATGAACCCACAGGCAACCTCGATCCCGCGCTTTCCCTGGAAGTCATGAACCTGTTCAGCCAGTTTAACCAGGTCGGTGTGACCGTGCTGATTGCGACTCACGACCTGGAGCTGGTCAAGACCATGGGCTGCCGGGAACTGATCCTGCGTGACGGTTCACTGGTTGCCGGCGGTGATCTGTGAAGACCACCGGGGCGACTGTTGCGATTACCGGTACCCGGGACCGGCTGCGGGCATGGATCGCGCATCATCGGCGCGTCTGTATCGGGACCCTGCGCGAGCTGCTGGAGAGTCCCCTGTCCAGCCTGATGACCTGGCTGGTCATCGGTATTGCCCTGGCGCTACCGGCCATTCTGACGGTGTTTCTGCAGAATGTGTCGGCCCTGAGCGGGGACTGGGGTGGCGAGCCGAGACTCAGTGTCTACCTGGTGCAGACTGCGGGCACCGCTGAAGCCAGGGCCCTGGCTGATACCCTGGAACGGCAGGGGGATGTCAGCGAAACCCGCTTCATTTCATCGGAACAGGCGCTGGTAGACTTCAGGAATCGATCCGGATTCGGCGATGTCCTGGCATCCCTGGATCGTAATCCCCTCCCTCATGTGATCGAAGTTGTGCCGGTGACTGCGGACCCGCTCGAGCTCGGCTCGCTGGTTGCGCGTATTGAGGCGGACAACCTTGTCGAATCGGTGGCGGTGGACCTGGCCTGGCTGGAGCGGCTGTATGGCCTGCTGCAGTTCGCCAAGCGCCTGGTCACTGCCCTGGGGATCGTACTGGCCCTGGGAGTCCTGCTTATCATGGGAAATACGATCCGGCTGTCTATCGAAAACCGGCGCCAGGAAATTGAGGTGATCAAGCTGGTTGGCGGCACGGACGGATTTGTTCGCCGCCCCTTCCTGTATCTTGGCTTCTGGTATGGACTGGGTGGTGCCCTGTTTGCCCTGGTGCTGCTGGAGGCCAGCCTCCTGTTTCTTTCCAGCCCGGTGGAAATGCTGGCACAGAGCTATCAGGATGACTATGCGCTGAGTGGCCCGGGACTGATGGGCATCCTGCTCCTGCTGTTGCTGGGGGCGTTTCTCGGGGTTGCCGGCGCCGTGCTGGCCGTTTCCAGGCACCTGAGAGACATTGAGCCGCGCTGAGCGTACGACCTTCTGCAGGGGCTGCTGGCAGCACGATTAGCAGAGCGATGCGCACAGTGCTAGAATCCGCGGCCCGCTATTCATTAACAGACCGGTGACCGCTGTCCCGTGCGCCGCCGGCTGAAACAGGGACCTTATGAGTTCGAAAGAAATTCTGCCAGCAGACGTCTTGTCTCCGGGCGGTAACCTGGATGCCTATATCCAGGCCGTGAACAGTATTCCGGTGCTGACCGTAGAGCGCGAGCAGGCACTCGCCCGTGCGTTGCGAGATCAGAGCGACCTAGATGCTGCCCGGCAGTTAGTAATGGCTCACTTACGCTTCGTCGTATACGTGGCAAGGTCTTACGGTGGCTACGGTCTGTCGGAAGCGGATCTGATTCAGGAAGGGAACGTCGGGTTGATGAAGGCCGTCAGACGTTTTGACCCGGAGTTTGGGGTCCGCCTGGTGTCTTTTGCCGTGCACTGGATCAAGGCGGAGATCCACGAGTTCATTCTTAAAAACTGGCGCATTGTTAAAATTGCGACCACCAAGTCCCAGCGTAAACTGTTTTTCAACCTGCGCAGTTCACGCAAAAGGCTGGGTTGGATGAACGAGACCGAGGTTCAGGATGTTGCCCGGGAGCTGGGTGTTCCTGCCGATGATGTCCGACAGATGGAAAACCGGCTCTACGTGCATGATGAGGCTTTCGAAACAGAAGTTGATGACGATGAGTCTTACACCCCGTCGCAATGGCTCACTGACGCCGAGGGCGACCCTGCATTGATCAATGAGCACCAGGATCACTACGAACAGCAGTCGGCAAAGCTCGACAAGGCTTTTGGCGAACTGGACAGCCGTGCCCGTGAGATTATCGAGCGTCGCTGGTTGTCTGAAAAGAAATCCACGCTCCATGAACTCGCTGACCATTTCGGCGTGTCTGCCGAGCGGATTCGACAACTCGAGCAGGGTGCACTGAAGAAGCTGCGTCTCAACGTCAGCTGACGATCGGGGCGAGCGATGTTACCCAAGGTCATCATCATCGTTGCCGCGTTTTTCGGGGGCTCGGGAGTTATGCTGGGTGCCTTTGGTGCACATGCCCTGCGTGGTCAGGTCGAGGCCCGACTGCTTGAAACCTTCCAGACCGGAGTTCAGTATCAACTGGTCCATGCAGTCGCACTGATGGTGCTTGCCCTGCTGATGGAACAATGGGGGCGGCTGCTCTCACTGGACATCGCAGCCTACGCACTCACAGTCGGCGTTCTGCTGTTTTCCGGTAGCCTTTACGTCCTTGTGCTCACTGAAATTCGCTGGGTAGGTCCCATTACGCCGCTCGGTGGACTGTGCTTTATCGTTGGCTGGGTGGCCCTGCTCATAGCCGGCGTTGCGCGGCTCGGCTGACAGTCCGGGAGTTGATTTGAATTCCACTGAAGACCGGAAGATTCGAAGCTATGTTCTGCGCCAGGGACGTTTGACCGCTGGTCAGGAAAGGGCGCTTGAAGTTCACTGGTCGCACTACGGCCTGAGCACAGCTGACAGCCTGCTGGACTTTAACCGTCTTTTCGAGGTGCAGCGCCCGATGGTGTTCGAAATTGGATTCGGCATGGGCGATTCACTGGTCGAACAGGCTGTTATTCATCCCGACATCAATTACCTGGGTACGGAAATGCATCGACCCGGCGTCGGGCACCTGCTGATCCAGGCCGCTGAAAAGCAGCTCGATAACCTGCGGGTCTTTAATGAAGACGGCCTGGAAGTACTGGAACGATTTATACCTGACCATGTGCTGCAGGGTATCCAGCTGTACTTTCCTGACCCCTGGCACAAGAAGCGACATCACAAGCGCAGGATCTTCAACGCGGCATTTCTGGAACTGGCGGCCCGGAAGCTCCTGAAAGGCGGATTTATCCACGTGGCGACAGACTGGGTGCCCTATGCTGAAGAGATCGAAACCCTGATGTCAGCGCATCCGGCATTCGATCCAATGGACGCGCCGGCACGCCCCGAAACCAAATTCGAAAAGCGGGGCATTCGACTGGGACACGAGGTGCGTGATCTCGCCTGCTGTTACAGTCCCTGTTCCTGAACAATCAGTCTATAGCAGCAGCAACAGGTCGTTGAGAAACTCGGTGCCTTTTTCGGTAGGCATGACCTGGTCACCGTCGCACGACAGCAACCCCTTTGCTGTTGCCTTCTGGATGAAATCATCAAGCGCTTTCCTGTTCAGACCTGTTCTTTGCTCAAAGGTCTGGAGGCGGAAACCCCGGGTCAGGCGAAGCGCGTTCATCAGGAATTCCAGCACCAGGTCATCAGGACTGACCTGGTCAGACCGGGTCTTTTCCGGCGCCGCCAGGTAATCCACGGGCGCCCGTGATTTTGTGGTTCGGCGAATCCCCTCAGGTGTTGTCAGTTTGCCGTGGGCGCCAGCCCCAATGCCGATGTAGTCACCAAACTCCCAGTAGTTCAGGTTATGTTGCGATTGATGAGTCTCACGGGCGTAGGCTGAGATTTCGTACCGCTCATATCCAGCGTCCGCGAGCAGCCGTTGCCCGGCTTCTGAAATCCTGGATGCGTCGTCACCGTCAGGCAGTATCGGTGGATAGCGATAGAAATAGGTATTGGGTTCTATCGTCAGCTGATACCAGGACAGGTGGGTGGGCGCGAGTGAAATGGCGGTACGCAGATCTTCCAGCGCCGCGCCCATGGACTGTCCTGGCAGGGCATACATCAGGTCCAGATTGATTCGACCGAAACCTGCCCGTCTTGCGCCTTCATAAGCCCGTTGGGCCTCGTTTCCGCTGTGTATTCTGCCAACAGCCTTGAGTGATGCATCAGAAAAACTCTGGACGCCGATGCTGAGACGATTAATGCCGGCTTCACGGTAGCCATCAAAGTGGGCCTGATCAAAAGTCCCCGGGTTGGCCTCCAGTGTGATCTCGGCGGTAGCCAGGTCGAGTCGACGCCCGATTGTTTCCAGCAGGCGCGCCAGCGCATTAGGCGGGAACAGGCTCGGCGTTCCGCCGCCCATGAAAACAGAGACCAGTGGTCGCTGTTCCTGGTTATCGATCTGCGAGTGGAAATCCTGAAGCAGCGCGTCCACATACTGCCGGGCCGGCACCTCGCCGCCCAGTTCATGGGAGTTGAAGTCGCAATAAGGACATTTGCGAACACACCAGGGGAAGTGGATATAAAGACTAAGTGGCGTAGCGTTCAAGCATCATCCCTGCCAGCTGGCGAAGTGCAATTCCGCGATGGCTGACCTGATGCTTTTCATCAGCGCTGAGTTCCGCGGCGGTTCTGTTCTCATCAGGCAGCAGGAATACGGGGTCGTAGCCGAATCCCCCGCTCCCCCGGGGAGAACGGGTGATCACACCGTACCACGACCCGGTGGCTATCAGCGGTGCTGGATCGTCTGCCGTCAGAAGGCAGGTCAATACACAGTGAAACCAGGCGCGGCGCTGTTCAATACCGTCCATGGCAGCCAGCAGCTTTGTAACGTTTGCCTCATCCGTTGCTGTCTCACCCGCATAGCGGGCGGAATAGATTCCTGGCTTGCCGTCTAGCGCGGCAACGCAGATCCCGGAGTCATCTGCCATGGCCGGCAGACCGGATTCCCGGGCCGCGTGCCGCGCCTTGATCAGGGCATTCTCGACAAAAGTGCCTGCAGTTTCGGGCACGCTGCCAATGCCAAGGGAACCCTGGGTCACCAGGCTGAAGACATCCGGCAGCCGGCCGGCAATCTCTGTCGCCTTGTGTTCGTTACCTGTTGCCAGCACAAACCGCATCAATCGTACCGCCGCAGAAACCTGACCATGACCGGAGAGGTATCCGGGGGTGTGACGCTGATCTCGAAATGGAGTATGTCTTCCTCCAGCGCGGTATGGCTGGCCAGATAGTAGATGGCGTCTGATTCAGTGACTTCTGAAAAGCTGAGGGTCACACGCTGGTTAAGGAGATTGGTGACATGGCCCGTGACACTGGCGTGACTGGCATGACCCTCGCGCAGGGCTGATATGTTGATCACAATCTGGTTCTCGCCCCGGGTGATGCCATGAAGTCTGGCGACGTCAGGCGGGATCAGCGTACTGAGCAGGGCGGCGTAGTGAATATCGTAACCCTGGTGCGTGACGAATTGTGCAGCCGACAGCAGGGGTGCAAAGACCAGCCCGATCAGGGCGAGGAGCGTGTACAGAACATGGCCGTCTTTCATCAGTCGTGCTTCATCAGGCGTACTTCGTCAGGAAAGATGCGCCATCAGAGCCCGATGATCAGGCCACGGGGAATACCGAGCATATAGGCGATGGGTTGGACGACCAGGTAGTTATCGATCAGCGTGATGGCAACAAAGACCAGGATGATCGAGAAATCGAGTCCGCCCATGGGCGGCAGCAACTTTCTGGCGGGCGCGCACAGCGGCTCGGTCAGCTGGGTGACCAGGGACAAAGCAGGGTGGCTGGAGTAGGGGGCAATCCAGCTGGCAATCACCATGATAATCAGCGCAAAAAAGTACACATCGAGAATAGTGGAGAATATCCCCAGCAGTGACCAGCCAATATAAAGCGGGTGAAAAGGATAGCTGCCCTTGATCGTCATGATCAGGCTGATAGACGCCAGCTGGATGATGAAAGCCACCAGCAGGGTGGCGAAATCGACACCCCGGACCGTGGGCATGATTCGCTTCATTGGTTTGATCGGCGGGTCCGTAATCTTGACGATGCCCTGGCAGAGTGGGTTGTAGTAGTCCACCCGGGACGCCTGCATGAGGAACCGCACCATGACAAGAATGAAGTACATTCCGACAAAGGTCTGAATGAGGAATACACCGGCATCGGCAAAATTCTGGGTCATGGATCAGTCGACTGTGCTGAGTGAAAAGCGATTATATGTCATTTGACGGGTATCTCAGTGTCCGGAAAGTTCGACTGATCGTTGACGGGCAGCCTGAACAGCCCGGGTTACGATGCCTTCAAGGTCTGCCGCATCGAATTCCGCCAGTGCAGCCTGTGTGGTGCCACCGGGAGAAGTGACCTGCTCACGGAGTTCCCCGGGTGAAAGCTGGCTCGCGGATGCCATGCGGGCCGCGCCGAGGGCTGTCTGCAGAACCAGTTCGCGGGCGGTTGCTTCATCGAGGCCCTCGTTGATGGCAGCGCTGATCATCAGCTCCATCAGGCGGAAAAAGTAGGCAGGGCCGCTGCCCGAGACAGCCGTAACTGCATCAAGTTGTGCCTCATCCTGGACCCACAGGGCCTTGCCCACTGCTGACAGAATCCCTTCCGCAATATCCCGCTGGGCAGGGCTGACAGCGGGTGAGGCAAACAGTGCGGTCATTCCCGTGCCCACGAGCGCTGGTGTATTGGGCATGCACCTGACAATGGCCGTATCCGGCCCGAGGCGCTCGGACATCGTTCGAATCAGTACGCCCGCCGCTACGCTGACAAACAGCCGGTGTTTGCAATCTGCCGTGAGCTCTCCAAGCAGGTCAGGCAGCACATTGGGCTTGACGCAGAGCATGACGACATCGGCGGCCTGAACAACGGCGTCGTTGCTGTCGCACAGTTGTATGCCCAGGGACGCCAGCTTCTGCTGGCTCCCCGCAGCGGGATCATGGCAATGAATGTCTGCCGGGGACGTGCCGTTGTCGATGAGCCCGCCGATGATGGCCTGGGCGATGTTGCCCCCACCCAGGAAGCCGATAGTTGTCATGATGCCGTTCCTCAAATCCGATTCAATATGTTAACAGTCAGCCGCGGGCGCCAAAGATACCGGTGCCGACCCTGATCCAGGTTGCGCCTTCCCGAATCGCATGCTCGAAGTCGTGACTCATGCCCATGGAAAGCTCGGTAAATGCGTCCAGGGACAACTGCGCTGATAGGCTGTCGCGCAGCTCTCGAAGTGTTCGAAACGCAGGAGTCGGATCCCGGCCTGGTTCAGGCATGGTCATCAGGCCACGGAGCCTGAGGTTATCGAGTTCTCTTGCCTGATCCAGCAGACCGGGGAGTTGGTCCGGAGTCACCCCGGATTTGGTTGTCTCGCCCGTGATGTTGACCTGGACGAGCAGGTTGATCGGTGGCAGGGCCGGGTCCCGCTGCGCGGAAAGTCGGCGGGCGATCTTGAGTGAAGGTACGCTGTGCACCCAGTCGAAATGACTCGCGATCTCCCGGGTCTTGTTGCTTTGTATCGCGCCGATGAAATGCCAGGTTGCTGCCGGGCACCGGTTGATTTTCCCGAGTGCTTCCTGCAGGTAGTTTTCGCCGAAATTCAGCTGCCCGGCTCGCATGGCTTCCTCGACTGCGGACAGGGGGAAGGTTTTGGACACAGCCAGCAGCCGAACCTCTTCAGGCAGGCGATTCGAATCGCGACACACGCGTTCAATCTGCTGACGAAGCTGGACCAGTCGGTCTGTTATGGATGTGCCGGTATTCAAGCGGATTGTTCTCTCGTGTTCTGGCGAGGCGTTACTGTGACGATACCCGCCTGTTGCAGAGCAGACCTTCCCCGGGTCAAAAACCGGTGGTCATTATGACGGACAATACTCACGACAATGCAACCGCTGGTTTCTTTTACCTGACCGGACTAGTATGAGTCTCGGTCGGTGATTATCGCCAGCCC
>JAQCAK010000099.1 GCA_027621895.1 Pseudomonadota bacterium
CTCAATTCCCCTGACTTCCAGCGCCGCCTGCGAGAGATCTGTCACGATGTGATTCAGGATCCCGCGCGGCTGTCCGTTTATGAAACCGATGGACTCACTGCGAAACGCCAGTTACCCGGTATTGTCGTGATTCCCGAGACCATCTCTCAGGTGCAGGCGATCTGCCGACTGTGCCATGAATACGAGGTACCTCTGGTCACCCGGGGTGCGGGGACGGGGCTGTCCGGTGGTGCCATGCCCAACCACGAGGGTGTGCTGCTGGTGATGGCACGTTTCAACCGGATACTCGAGATCGACGAGCGTCGCCGCACCGCGGTTGTCCAGCCCGGCGTGACGAACCTGTCGATTTCAGACGCGGTCCGCCACCTGGGGCTTTACTACGCGCCTGATCCCTCGTCGCAGATTGCCTGTTCAATCGGCGGTAACGTTGCCGAAAACTCCGGTGGGGTCCATTGCCTCAAGTACGGCCTGACCGTGCATAACGTCATTGGCATCAGGATCGTGCTGGCGGATGGCGAACTGCTGACCCTGGGTGGTCATGCCCCGGATTCTCCCGGCCTGGACCTGCTGTCCCTGATGCATGGTTCGGAAGGCATGCTCGGTGTCGTAGTGGAGGTGACCGTGCGGCTGTTACCGGTGGCCGATACGATAGGGGTGCTCATGGCTGCTTTCTCCAGCGTCCGGGAGGCAGCAGACAGTGTGTCCGCAATCATCGCCGCCGGTATTATGCCAGCTGGCCTTGAGATGATGGATGCCTTGGCTATTCAGGCTGCAGAAGACTTTATTCATGCGGGCTATCCCGTGGATGCAGAGGCGCTGCTGCTGTGTGAACTCGATGGCACCCCGGCGGAGGTCCGCGCGCAGATGGAGGCGGTTGAATCCTTGCTGAACCGGCATGGTGTCACCAGTATTTCCATTGCCTATGATCACGAGTCCCGGGCCCGCCTGTGGCAGGGCCGCAAGGCCGCGTTCCCGGCGGTGGGTCGCATATCGCCGGACTACTACTGCATGGACGGGACCATTCCACGGCGTGAACTGGCCGCGGTCCTGGAGCAGATCAGTCAGTGGTCCAGGGAACACGGGCTGGCCGTGGCAAACGTCTTTCATGCCGGTGATGGCAACCTGCATCCACTGATTCTGTACGATGCCAACCAGGACGACCAGCTGGAGAAAGCCGAGCAGCTGGGTTCGGATATCCTGACCCTGTGTATCGAGAAGGGCGGCACCATCACTGGTGAACATGGTGTGGGCATCGAGAAGATCAACGAGATGTGTATCCAGTTCACTGATGCAGAAAGGGCCCTGTTCCATGGTGTCAAAGCCGCACTCGACGAACGCGGGATCCTCAATCCGGGCAAGGCCATTCCCACGCTGAGTCGCTGTGCGGAATTCGGTGCCATGCACGTGCACCGCGGCAGCGAAAAGTTCCCGGAACTGGAGCGCTTCTGATGCAGCAGCCGACGGAACTGGCAGACAGAATCAAAGCCGCATCCAGCGCCGGGCAGGTCCTGCAGATCCGCGGTGGCGGCAGCAAGGATTTCCTGGGCCATGCCGCTGGTGCCGACAGCGAAGTGCTGGATACCCGATGCTGGCAGGGCGTCATTGAATACCATCCCGATGAGCTGGTGCTGCGTGCCCGGGCAGGGACCTCGCTTGAGGAAATTCTTGCCCTGCTGGCAGAGCACCGGCAGATGCTCCCTTTTGAACCCCCTCAGTATCCGGGAGCAACACTGGGTGGTGTCGTTGCGACGGGTCTTTCCGGTTCACGACGACCCTATGCAGGCGCGGTTCGGGATCATGTGCTGGGGGTTGGCCTGATACTGCACGATGGCACCTATGCGGAGTTTGGCGGACAGGTCATGAAAAATGTGGCCGGTTATGATGTTTCCCGTCTGGTCTGTGGATCATACGGCATGCTCGGCGTCATCGCGGATGTCAGCCTGAAGGTGCTGCCTGCCCCGGCAGCGGAACAGAGCTGCAGTCTCGAGATGGACGAAACCGCCGCGCGAGACCAGGTGTACCAGTTGACCCGAAAGGTCTCGCCGCTCAGCGCCAGCTGCTACCTGCAGGGCCGGTTGCACCTGCGCCTTTCAGGCAGCGATCAAGTCGTACAGGACGTGCTTCAACAGCTGGGTGGCCAGCCGCTGGATCCTGGTTTCTGGCGCGCGCTGGACTGTCATGAACTGCCGTACTTTACGGATGCTGATGAGATCTGGCGTTACAGCACTGATGCGGAAGAGCAGCTCGACGGACTCGCGGCCGGTATCCAGGACTGGGGGTTTGCGCAGCGCTGGTTTACCGGTGTTCGGCCCGATCAACCTGGCGCCCAGGGGCACTGGTACTGCTGGAAGACGAACCGTGACGGGGTAGAGCGATTTCCGCCGCTGCCGGACGGAGTCATGAACCTGCAGCAACGACTCAAGAAAGTGTTCGATCCCCAGGGCATCTTTAATCCTGGCCGGATGTATCCCGCCCTATGAAAACCAGTATTCACCCCGATCTCGCGGCACTGCCTGACGTCCAGGCGGCAGACAGCATTCTGCGCAACTGCGTCCATTGCGGATTCTGCAACGCAACCTGCCCGACCTACCAGGAACTGGGTGATGAACTCGACGGACCCAGGGGGCGGATATACCTCATCAAGAACCTGCTTGAAGACAATCGCATCTCCGCCGAGGCGGTCACCCACCTGGATCGCTGCCTGACCTGCCGGGCCTGCGAAACCACCTGTCCTTCCGGTGTGCAGTACGGGCAGTTGATTGATATCGGCCGTGGGATGGCGGAGCAGTACGCTGAGCGCTCCCGGGTTCGACAAACTCTTTCCTGGCTGATGCGGCTGGTGATTCCAAGACGCTGGCTGTTTAAACCCCTGCTGCGGACAGGACAGCTGTTCCGGCCCTTGCTGCCCGCTGCATTGAAAAGCCATGTGCCGGCGAGGCAGCAGACCTTGCCGCCACTCGCCGCGAGCGATAATCCCCGGGTGCTGTTGTTGACGGGCTGTGTCCAGTCAGCAGCAACGCCCGGGGTCGTAACGGCCCTGCAGCGGCTGCTGGCGAAGGCCGGACGCCCGGCGAACCTGGTTGATGAAGGTTGCTGCGGTGCGCTCGACTATCACCTGGGTGCCCACGAGGCGGGCAGGGCGCACATGCGCCGGGTCATCGATCAGCTGCTGCCGGAACTGGACCAGGTGGATGCGGTGCTGTCCTCGGCAACCGGCTGCGGTGTGACCCTGGCCGAGTATCCCCGGTACCTGGAAGATGATCCCGTCTATGCGGCGAGGGCGCAGCGACTGGCAGACAAGTGCCGGGATGCGGTCAGCTACCTGGCAGCGCTCGAACTGCCTGTACCCGCCAGCAACGGATTGCGGGTTGCTGTCCACACGCCCTGCAGCATGCAGCATGGCCTTAAACTGAATGGCCAGGTCGAAAAGATCCTGGAACGACTGGGATATACGCTGGTGCCCCATGCAGAAGGGCACCTGTGTTGCGGCTCAGCCGGGAGCTATTCGATTCTTGAACCGGCACTGTCTGAACGTCTGCAGCGACGCAAGATTCGTGCCCTGCAGGCGGGCAAGCCGGACGTCATCGTGACGGCGAATATCGGCTGCCAGCTGCACCTGGGTGCCGGCGCTGATGTGCCGGTGATTCACTGGCTCGAACTGGTCGCGGCAGATCTCAGCTGATAAAGCCTGCCTGTTCGTAAAGCCACCACAGCAGGCCTTTCTGGGCATGCAGCCGGTTCTCGGCCTGCTGGAAAATCACCGAGCCCGGGTGGCGGACCATCTCCGGTGCGATTTCGTAGCCGTCGTGGATTGGCATGTCGTGCATGATGCGGCAGTCGACGCCGGCCAGCAGTTCCCGATTGATCTGGTAGGGCAGCATTTCCCTGACACGCTTTTCCTTTTCGTCGGCAAAATCCGGGTTGTTGAAGTACTGCATATCAACCCAGGTATCCGTGTAGACAAAATCAGCGCCCTGGACAGCCTGTTTCGGGTCCGTCACGTGGTTGATGCGATCCGATCGCGCGATGATTGCCTGGACTTCCGCATCCACGCTCTCGCCATTGTCCTCGATTGCCGGCGTACCCAGTGTCAGCTGGATACCCAGCTTGTCGCAGATCGTCACCAGCGAGTTCGAGACGTTGTTCTGCACGCCGACGTAAACCAGGTGTGTGTCCGCCAGTTCACCGTCGCAGTGCTCTGATATTGTCAGCACATCGGTCAGTGCCTGGCAGGGATGAAACTTCTCATCGCAGCCATTGATGACCGGTACCTGGCTGGCGCCGATGATTTTCAGCAGATCCTCGTGGCGCATCAGTCGGGCCATGATGCAGGAGACATTCCGGGACAGGTATTCGGTCTCGTACTCAATACCGGACAGCACAAAGTTGGAGGTCATCCAGTCCACGTACACGGCATGGCCGCCCAGTTCGGTCATGCCGACTTCGAACGACACCCGCGTTCGTGTACTGGTCTTCTGGAACAGCATGGCCATGGACTGGCTGTCCAGCAGTTGCCGGTACTCGGCCGGATTGGCCTTGATGGTGGCCGCGCGAGCGAGGATGTCCTGGATCTCTGCGGTGGTGAAATCCTTCAGGTTGGGTACGTGTCTCATGCTTCAAACCCGCGGCTGTCTGCCGTCGATGACTGTGATCTGGTGAACTGAAGCGGCGCAACGTATCGCATTCGTGCCCGGTTGTCCATTTTCCGGTTTGATCATGATAAGTTGCGGATATGTGTGGCCGATTCAACATGATAGATGACCCCCTGACCCGACTGCTGATGAGCATCACGGGGATGGACACGGACTGGCAACTGGAAACCCGTTTCAACATCGCGCCGACCGAGACGATCCCGGTATTGCTGCAGGCCGACGACAACTGGGCCCTGAATCCCATGCGCTGGTGGCTGGTGCCCGGCTGGGCACCTGAACCTTCCACCAAGTACAGTATGTTCAACGCGCGCTCAGAGACCCTGGCTACCAGCCGGGCGTTTCGGGAACCCTTTTCGCGTCGCCGTTGTATCATTCCTGCTTCCGGCTACTACGAGTGGCAGAAAGCGGGCAACACGAAGGTGCCGTTCTATATCGAGCCGGCGGATGATCCGGGATTTGCCTTTGCGGGACTCTGGGATCGCTGGCAGCGGGGTGACCAGGTCATCGAAAGCTGTACAATCGTGACCGCTGCCGCGCCGGAGAGCCTGGCCCATATCCATCACCGGATACCGGTGCACCTGACCACCGATGAAGCGGTGACCTGGACCAGTGCCGACACCACCAACGAGACCGCCACCGAACTGCTGGTGCCCTCGATCCGCACGCGGATCAGGGTGACGCCCGTATCCACGGTGGTCAACAATGCGAGGAACAAGGACGAGCGCTGCATCGAACCCCTGGGAGACAGCCAGTTGATTGAAACAGACCGTCATTAACATCGACAGGAGAGACAGCTAATGGGCATTGAGATCAGTCAGTTTGCCGTGCGCCGGGCAGTCCACATTGCGGCCGAGCCCCGGCATGTCTGGCACGAGTTTCATGACGCCAGGCGAATGAGCGACTGGTTTGGCAGGGGTCATTCCCTGGACGTCTACGAACCGGGCAAGGATGGCCGCATGGAATTGAGTGTGAACATCGGGGATGAGGTGGTTGCATTTGGTGGCAACATCGTCGTGTTCGATGAAGACCGTGAACTCAGCTTCGAGAACAACTGGTTTGGCCCCCGCGCCTGGGCCGTGCCAACTTTTATCACCATCCGGCTGACGTCCATGTACGACGGCACGCTGGTTGAACTGTTTCACCACGGCTTCGAGCGCCTGGGTGCGAAGGGCGCAGCCGAGTACCTGGCCTACGAATCAGGCTGGGATACCCTGCACCTGAAAGCATTGAAGCAGATTGTTGAAGGCCGGTAGTCGTCGCCTGCCCGGGATCATCAGATTGTATCGAGTCAAACCATGAAGAAATTTCGGTTCTGCCCCCTGTGTGCTGCACCACTCCATGAACCCATCAAGGATCGCATTGAGTGTTCGTCGGCCTGCGGGTTTGTGAATTACGATAACCCGACACCCGTCGTGGCGGTGGTCGTCGAGTACGAGGAGCGGGTTGTACTGGCTCACAATCGGGCATGGAAGGGTGACTTCTATGGACTCATCACCGGCTTTGTAGACCATCGCGAGGGACCGGTTGACTGTGCCGTGCGGGAGGTCAAGGAAGAACTGGACCTGGATGCCGGCCCGCCGACCTTGATCGGCGTCTACCCGTTCGAACAGTTGAACCAGGTGATTATCGGGTACCATGTGCAGGCTACCGGCACCATCACTCTGAATGAGGAGCTGGACAGGTACCAGCTTGTCGAACCGGAAGCCTGCGTGGCCTGGCCAACAGGCACCGGTTATGCACTCCGTGACTGGTTGCAGTCCCGTGGCATCGAGCCAGAGATGATGAGACTGCCCTGAGTTTTCAGCTCAGTGGTTGACACAGAAGATGCTGGGTTTCACCTGGCGATTCAGCCGAACAATCCATGCCTGTGAACAGTCTTTGGCCTCAGCTGCAGGCTGAAGAATGAGAGTCTTTGTAACCGAAAAGCGGTAGCAGGGACGGGCCGTCGGGACGGTTAGTCTGCTTCCGACGCAAAGCCACCGCGTGATCCTGTTCGAGAGTAACTCTCCCTGAGACTTTGGCCACTATCGTTACTCTGGCGGTCTCAACACTTTCCGGTGAAGCTCCTGATGCGCTGGGGAACAGGGAGTTAACGGACGCAAAAAGGTCGTGTGTGCTACAGTGCGCGTGCCCAATCAATGAAAGATAGAAAGTCAAATGTCAGACGCGATAGTTGAGATCAGGGACTACACCATTGACCCTGAGTGGTGGGATGCTTACAAAACCTGGGCGATTGATCATGCAGCCCCG
>JAQCAK010000100.1 GCA_027621895.1 Pseudomonadota bacterium
GGCTACGTGGGCTCTCCAGCAGGCATTGAGCGCGACATCATTGAGCCGTTAGATGTTGATTACCATGCCGTGTCCTCGGGCAAGCTCAGGCGGTACTTCTCCTGGCAGAACTTTATTGATCCGCTGCTTATTGTCTGGGGCATCCTGCAGTCACTGGTGCTGCTTGTTTCCCGTCGACCGGATGCGGTTTTCTCAAAAGGGGGCTTCGTCTCTGTACCCGTGGCGGTTGCTGCCTGGTTGCTGAGAATACCCGTGATCAGTCATGAATCAGATGTCACGCCGGGGCTGGCCAATCGGCTGATCTATCCCTTCTGCAGGGCCATCTGTGTCACTTTCGAAGAAACCGGCCGTTACCTTTCCGGCAGGAAGATCGTTGTAACCGGCACACCGGTTCGACAGTCTCTGCTGGCGGGTGACCGTCATCGCGGTCTCGAGTGGGCTTCTCTGAATCCAGGCCGGTACTGCTGGTGTTTGGCGGCAGCCTGGGTGCGGGTGCGATCAACCGTGCCGTCTGGGATGCGGCTCACAGGTTGACAGAACACTTTCAGGTCATCCATGTGGTGGGTGCGGGTAATGTGAATCCTGATCTCGACCTGTCGGGTTATATCCAGAAGCCATTTGTCAGCCAGGAGTTCGGCGACGTCATGGCGGCTGCCGATTTCGCGGTCTGTCGTGCCGGTGCCAATACACTTTATGAGCTGTTCCTGCTGCGCAAGCCACATCTGCTGATACCGCTGACGCTGGCCGCGAGCCGGGGTGATCAGCTGGTCAATGCGCGCACCTTTGCGGACAGGGGATACAGCAAGGTCCTGTTCGAGGAAAACCTGTCAGCGAACACGCTGCTGGCAGGCGTCACTGAACTGTTCGAGAATCGGGCCGGCCATGTGCAGGCCATGAGCGGATTTCCGGTGCTGAACAGCGTGGACCTGATCCTGGCGCACATTGAACAAAGCATTGCCTGAAACCGTTATACTGCACCGAAATGCCTGCTGTCTGTGTCTATGATTCAAATAACCTCCATGATGAAACGTCTCGGATTCCTGCTGCTGGTTTCAGGTGGACTGCCTGTTCAGGCAGACGAAAGCGACGACCTGATTCAGCTGATTGATCGCCAGTCGTCGACTTTCAACGGACTGGCCCTGGATATCTGGGACGATGCAGAACTGGGCTACCAGGAAGTACAAAGTTCAGGTCGATTGCAGTCCCTGCTGAGTGCCCAGGGTTTCGAGGTCACCGCGGGTGTCGCAGGCATACCCACAGCCTTTGTGGCCAGTTATGGTGAAGGCAAACCCGTCATCGGGATACTTGCAGAGTTTGATGCCCTGCCGGGTATCTCACAGGCTGCAACGCCTGTCAGGCAGCAACTGGAAGGCAAGACCAGTGGCCATGCCTGTGGCCATCACCTGTTCGGCGCAGGATCGGTCTCGGCAGCCGTTGCGCTGCGTCAATGGATGGCGCAGTCGGGCACCCCGGGAACCATCCGTCTTTATGGCACGCCGGCGGAAGAGGGCGGCTCCGGCAAGGTCTACCTGGTTCGCGCGGGACTCTTTGAAGACGTCGACACGGTGCTGCACTGGCATCCCTCGGACCGGAACTCCGCGAACGCGGAAACCAGCCTTGCGAACAAGTCTGCCCGATTCAAGTTTCATGGTAATTCCTCCCATGCTGCTGCCGCGCCGGAACGTGGTCGATCAGCCCTGGATGGCGTGGAAGCCATGAACTTCATGGTCAACCTGATGCGTGAACATGTGCCGCAGGAAACCCGGATTCATTACGTGATTACGAAGGGCGGCGAAGCACCCAATGTCGTCCCTGACTATGCCGAGGTTTACTACTATGTTCGACATACCCAGGCAGAGACGCTGCTGGCGATCTGGGACCGGGTCGTGGATGCGGCGAATGCCGGTGCCCTGGGTACCGGTACCCGGGTTGAGGTCGAGGTCATGCACGGCAATCATTCCCTGTTGCCGAATGAGACGCTGGCGCGGCGCATGCATGCCAATCTGACCCGTGTCGGCGGTGTAACCTATACCCCGGAAGAACAGGCCTTCGCTGAAACCCTGAGCGAGTCGTTGAATGCGGGGCCCTTCCTGGGCATGGAGCAGGAGATCATGCCCTATGAGGTTCGCCAGGGAATGGGATCCACCGACGTGGGTGATGTCAGCTGGGTCGTACCCACCGTGGGGCTGCGCACAGCAACCTGGGTGCCCGGTACGGCCGCCCATTCCTGGCAGGCAGTGGCCGCAGGGGGGACCTCCATCGGGACCAGCGGTATGCAGGTGGCAGCCAGGGCAATGGCGTTAACCGCCAGGGACCTGCTGCAGAATCCGGGACTGTTGAATGCGGCCAAAGCAGAATTTAAAAAGGCCCGTGGCGAGGGTTTCGTCTACGAATCCCTGCTCGGCGACCGCGACCCGCCACTGGATTATCGATCGCATTGAACTCCGCGATGGTCATCCTGAGGGCGCAGCCCGAAGGACCTCGATCTACCCGATCACGACAAACCTGAACAAAGTGCTTGCGATGCATTGATCTGGTGTTATAGTTATGTATAACACTAACCAACCCGCACAGTGCGCATGAAAATCACCTGGCACGATAAAAGCCCCATCTACCGTCAGTTGGCGGATCGGCTGCGTGACCTGGTGCTGGAAGGTGTCTATCGCGACGGGGATGCATTGCCGTCGGTCAGACAGATTGCCAGCGAGCACCAGATCAACCCGATTACCGTATCCAAGGCATTCCAGTTGCTGGTCGATGAGGCGCTGGTGGAAAAGCGCCGGGGTCTGGGTATGTATGTTGTCGAGGGTGCCACGAAACAGCTGATGGCGGATGAGCGTAAGGAATTTCTTGAGCACGACTGGCCGGACTTTCGCGACAGGGCGGAGCGTCTCGGCTTCACCATCACAGAACTGATGCAGGAGGTGTCATGAGCAACATCGTAGAGGTACACGGCATCTCCAAACGGTTCGGCGATTTTCAGGTGCTCGATAATGTGAGTTTTGATATCGCGCCGGGATCTATCGTGGGATTGATCGGGCCCAACGGGGCGGGCAAAACCACCACGCTGAAGAGCATCCTGGGTCTGACCGATTTTGAAGGAAGCCTGTCTGTGATGGGGATTGACCCCAGGCATGGTCGGGACAAGGTCATGGAGAACGTCTGTTTCATTGCGGATGTGGGTGTCCTGCCGCGCTGGCTGAAAGTCAGGGATGCACTGGATTACATCGAAGGGGTACACCCACGATTCAATCGGGCCCGCGCAGAGACCATGCTGACTGAAACGAATATTTCCATGTCGCACAAGGTCCGCCAGCTCAGCAAGGGTATGGTGACCCAGTTGCATCTCGCGCTGGTGATGGCGATTGAAGTTGATCTGCTGGTGCTGGATGAACCGACACTGGGTCTGGATATCCTGTATCGCAAGCAGTTCTATGAGCGGTTGCTGACGGACTATTTTGATCATGAAACCAGCATCGTCATCAGTACCCACCAGGTCGAGGAGATCGAGTCCCTGCTGACACATCTCCTGTTCATCAATCACGGTGAGATCGTGCTGGCATGTGCCATGGATGAAATCAGTGAAATCTACCACGAGGTCCTGGTACCGCCGGATCACTGGAAAGATGCCGCTTATCTTGAACCGATTCATACCAGGGACCTGCTGGGACAGAAGGCCATGATTTTTGAAAATATTCCCAGGGCAGAGCTGGCTCCCCTGGGTGAGCTTCACGTACCGAGTGTCGCGGATCTGTTCGTGGCCAAGATGCAGACCCGCTCGGGAGATCGTCCATGAATCAACTGCCGATACTGATTCGCCGCGAGTTCTGGGAGCATCGCAGCACCTTCGTGCTGCTGCCGCTCGTGATCACGGCTTTCCTGCTGTCTGTCATGATGCTGGCTTATTTCGCTTCCACATCAGATGTCATCTCGGTCAATCTCGAGATGGAAGAACAGGGCGCTGTCTCCTCTCAGCATGTGGAGTCCGATGACCTGTTCGCCCTGCTGACCTATCGACTGGAAGCATTGCCGGAGCGCGAACGGGCCAGCTACATTAACCGCGGCATGCACGGACTTGCGTCACCGCTGCTGATAGCCATGTGGTTCGTGATCTTTATCTACCTTTTGAATTCGCTTTACAGCGACCGTCGGGATCGCAGCATCCTGTTCTGGAAGTCATTGCCGGTTTCCGACGGGATAACCGTCTGTTCCAAGCTGCTGACCGGGCTGATCATTGTTCCGCTGATCTATTTTGCCGGCATTGCCATTCTGCAGCTCGCTGTTCTGCTGCTGATGTTTGCAGCAACCTCAGGAACTGATGTGTCTGCCCTTGAAGTGGTGTGGGGGCCTTCAGCCCTGATCTCTCGATGGTTCGAGTACCTGGCCCTGCTGATTTTTTATTGTCTCTGGGCGCTGCCGTTCTTTGCCTGGTTGCTGGTTGTCTCGGCCTTCGCGAAAAGTGTCCCCATGGTCTGGGCGGTGGGCGTGCCCTTTGGCATCACAGTCCTTGAGCACATGTTCTTCAACAGTACGCCGGTTTCCGACTGGATGGGTCAGCACATGGTGCCCCTGAGTTTTGTCCGGGAACGCCAGGCCATTGCAACGACGATTGCAGAGCAGGCTTTGAGTCTGCAGATGATTTCCGCACTCATCGTTGGCGTGGCGCTGGTCTTTGTGGCGGTCAGGTTAAGGGGAAAAGCCGATGAAATCTAAAATCGCGGGCCTTGCGTTCGTCCTGATGTTTTTCCTGGTCCTGGCGGGTTCGGGCACGAAGCTGGCAGCAACGGTAGGTTATGGCGGCGGACTGTCTTTCCGGGAGCAGCTGAATGAGCTGGTTTACGCGCGAGACACCGGTGTGATCTCTGAGACGACCTATCGGTTCCGGCGACAGCAGATCACCGGCGTAATGATGCATTAAACCCCATCTCTGGTAAGATACGTCGGGAGACTTATCCGGACCCTTGCCTGTTCGCAAGCAGGCTCTGACCAATTCGGGAGAACGAGGGGAAGAGTATGGAACTGTTGATTGTCGGCTGTGCAGCGTTTTTGGTCACGCATCTCGGGATATCAGGGACACCCCTTAGAGGCGTACTGCAGCAGAAGCTTGGAGCACAACCCTACCTGGGTCTTTATTCCCTGCTTGCTTTCGGCTCCCTTGGCCTGATGATTTACGGTTACGGTCAGGTCCCTCACATCGATTACCTCTGGTATCCCTCCACGACACTCTATGCGATGACCAAGGGAATCATGCTGGTCGCGCTGGTCACCCTGGTTACCGGTACCCTGACTAAAAACCCCACGGCGGTCATGAGTGAAGCCGCGCTGGACCTGGGCATCACCGGCATGCTGAAGATTACCCGGCATCCCGTCCAGTGGGGGATACTGCTGTTTGCAGCAGGACACCTGATTGCCAATGGTGACAAGGCGTCGATAGTTTTCTTCGGTACCCTGGCGATCCTGTCCTTTTTCGGCATGCTGTCCATGGATGCCCGCCGTCGTCAGGAAACCGATGCCCGCTGGCAGCATTTTATGGCAGAGACCTCCATGTGGCCTTTTGCGGCGGTTCTGGCTGGCCGTCAGAAACTGATGGTTTCTGACATTAACTGGATGGGGCTGATCGCCGGTCTGGGTCTGTATGCTGCCGTCTACTGGTTGCACGATCTGGTCAGTGGTGGTGCCAGTCTTTTCTGATCTCCTGAGTTCCCCCATCTGCAGGAGGGTAGCTGAATCTCTGCTATTGGCTGGATGAATCCAGCTAATAGCGGACATGAGAAACACGCTTAGCCACGCACCCTCTGCCTGTGTACAATGCGCCCTTTTTCACGATAGCCCCACGGGAGCACCATGCACAGGATTCACCCTCAACAACATTTCCGAGAAAGGTCTGAACAGGTTCCCTGCTGACCTTTATGAACTGGCAGAAGAGATCAGTGATCCGGATGCCATCTTGCTGCGCAGTTACAAAATGAGCCTGGAAGACGCCACGCCGTCAGTCCGTGCCGTGGGTCGTGCCGGTGCTGGCGTCAATAACATCCCGGTAGAGGAATATACCGATCGCGGCATCGTGGTCTTCAATACGCCCGGCGCCAATGCGAACGCGGTGAAAGAGCTGGTCATGGCCGGTCTGCTGCTTTCCTGCCGGGGTATTATTCCCGGTATTGAGTACGTGAACGGGCTGGGTTCCTACACCGACAAGGATGAGCTGAACAAACTGGTTGAAGCCAGCAAGAAACAGTACAAGGGCAATGAGCTCAAAGGTCGCACCCTGGGTGTCCTTGGCCTGGGCGCGATCGGTTCCATGGTTGCAGATATGGCGCTGCAGATGGAAATGCAGGTCGTCGGCTACGATCCTGCGCTGTCCGTTGAGGCGGCATGGCGTCTGTCGAGTCGCGTTGAGAAAATGGATAACCTGCAGCAGCTGTTCAGTCGGTCTGATCTGGTCACGCTGCATGTACCGGCGCTGGACAGTACCCGCGGCATGATCAATGCCGAAACCCTCGCGCAGTTCAGGGACGGCGCCGTACTGCTGAACTTTGCGCGGGAAGAGATAGTCGATAAGGATGCCGTCAAGGCAGCGCTGGAATCCGGCAAGATTTCCCAGTACATCTCTGACTTTCCGACACCAGGACTGATTGGTCTGCCGGGGGTCATTTCCACACCACACCTGGGGGCCAGTACTGAGGAGGCGGAGGAGAACTGCGCCATGATGGTGGCAGACCAGGTGCGGGATTTTCTCGAGAACGGCAACATCAGGAACTCGGTAAACTTCCCCACGGTCTTCCTGGAGCGGTCAGAGGGCTGTTACCGGATTGCGCTCGCGAACCATAATGTGCCGCGGATACTGGGCAGCGTGCTGTCGATTCTGGCGGATCGCAATATCAACGTCGTC
>JAQCAK010000101.1 GCA_027621895.1 Pseudomonadota bacterium
CGCTCGATGACAAACGAGAAATGGCCCGCCCAGAGAGATTCGAACTCCCGACACCCAGGTTCGAAGCCTGGTGCTCTATCCAGCTGAGCTATGGGCGGACTGCTTGAACAAGCAACGCGGCGATTATAGAGAATTCTCCGGCCCGGGGCTAGGCAATCCGATCAGTTCCTGAGAAGGTTGCACGATGCAGCATTCAATCAACCTTGTGGCTCTGGTCGTTCGCGACTATGACGAGGCTATTGATTTCTATACTCGGGTGCTCGGCTTCGAGTTGACCGAGGACGCATACCAGGAAGCGCAGGACAAGCGCTGGGTTGTGGTCACACCCGCTGGCGGCAGTGGTGTTTCGCTGTTACTTGCGCAGGCATCAACACCCGAGCAGAAGCAAGCCGTCGGCAACCAGGCAGGCGGCCGGATGTTTCTTTTTCTTTCAACGGATGATTTCTGGCGGGACTACCGACAGCTGCAGTCGCACAAAGTCCGCTTTCTTGAGGACCCCCGCGATGAGCTCTACGGCACTGTGGTCGTATTCGAAGACCTGTACGGCAATCGCTGGGACCTGATTCAACCCAGGGATTAGAGGGGTCAGACCCTTGAGTCTGACCCCTCGTTCTGGCACCTGGGTCTGACCCCGGCGGGTTACTCGTCGGGGATCCAGCTGCCGTGAAAGCCGTAGGGCACTCTTACGGGCAGGTGCACGCGGGCGACGGGCTCGTTCGAGAAATTTGATGCATCCAGGATGATCAGGTCGCTGGCGTCGCGCTCGGGATCGAAGACGAAACTCATGATCCAGCCGTCATCTTCCGACGTACCGTTCGGGTCCGCGGCAAACACGGGTTCGCCGGCACGCAGGTCTCCCAGGTCGGCCGTGGTTTCGCTGCCGGTCTGCAGATCGTACTTGTAGATCCATTTACCCATCTCGGCGTTGGAATTGCCGAAGCCAGCCATGTAGCCATAGCGGTGCTTCTGGCCAATCAGGGCATCCGGCACCCTCGGGAAATCAGCGGGTCGATCATCTATTGGCTGCTCGGATACGGTGCCTTTTTCCGTATCGATCACCCAGCGATGCAGTACCGCCGGGGTGCCCTTCCCGTCCGCCGGTGAAAACGCCAGCTTCTTGAAGCGCGATGTATCGATCACAATCTTGTTGCCGTCTTCATAGGCATTCATGGGATGGAACACGTAGCAGTCCTCGATCTCATACCAGGTCACGTCCTTGTCAGTGCCGTTTCTGGGCATCACGCCCAGCCGCGCGCCGTAGTCGTCGCTCCAGCGGATGGGGATGCCGCCCTTCATGGCAACTTCCAGGTCAAACACCATCGGCAGGTCCATCCAAATCACGTAGTTCTCGGTGATGTTCCAGTCATGCATCATCGTGGGGCCTTTCACCGTGATCTCTTCTGACTGCACCAGTTGGCCATCGGCGCTGACGCGGTGATAGGTCAGGTATGGCGGCACTGCCCCGTAGCCGAAGAAGAGCAACTCACCGGTTTTCGGGCAAACCCGCGGATGCGCTGTCATGTTGGATTGCAGCTTGCCGTCGAAGTCGTAACGTCCGACGGTTTCCAGATCCCGGCTAACCTCAAACGGCAGCGAACCTTCTTCCAGAGCCAGGATGTGGCCCGCATGTGAGATCACGTGGGTATTGGCCAGTGACCAGTCCAGCCGCCCGGATCGTTCCTCATCCGGATTCTGGTACAGCGGTGTCTGCACGTAGCGGTTGCGATACCAGTTGGCCTTGCCGTCGGCGAGTTCAATGCCGTGAATCATGCCGTTACCCAGGAACCAGTGATCTGAATACCCGGACTGCGGGTTGGAGCCATTGCGGAAAAACCGGCCGCGCAATGCGCTCGGAATACTGCCGGTGACCTTCAGGTCAGTGCAGGTGTTCTCTTCGAAGACCGGTGCGAAATTACCGGTCAGGTGAAATGGTTTGGCGACTTCTGCTGTAGACATGTGAATATCCCTCCTTCTTGTCCCTCCAACCTAGGTGAATCCGGGGATATTGGCAAGTGATCCCGTGGGCACGCGACTCCAACGGACAGATGTACGATAATCAGCGCTGACCCAGGCAAAACCGCAGAACATGATTTTCCGACAGCTTTTCGACAGTACTTCTTCTACCTACACCTACATTCTCGGTTGCGAGGAATCGCGGGAAGCGATCATTATCGACCCGGTGTTTGAGCAGCATGAGCGGGATACGGCCCTGCTGAGGGAACTGGGCCTGCGGGTGAAATACACCCTGGATACCCACGTGCATGCAGATCACGTTACCGGTGCCTGGCGCATGAAAGAGACCTACGGCGCGCAGATTGGCCTGTCGGCGGAATACGACGCCGCTGGCGTCGATGTGCCCCTTAAGGATGGCACGGTGCTGTCATTCGGCAACTACTCGCTACTGACGCGGGCCACGCCCGGTCACACCGGCGGCTGCTGCACCTTTGTCACCCACGACCGGACCATGGCGTTCACCGGTGACTGCCTGATGATCAGGAGTGCCGGGCGAACCGATTTCCAGTCCGGTGATGTCCACATCATGTGGCACAGCATCAAGGAACGGATCTTCACCCTGCCGGATACCTGCCTTATCTATCCGGCTCATGACTACATGGGCCGGACTGTTTCATCGGTCGCCGAGGAGAAGAAACACAACCCCAGGATCGGTGGCGATGCCCGGGAAGAAGACTTTGCCGGTTACATGAACAACCTGGGGCTGCCCCACCCGAAACTCCTTGAAATCGCCCTGCCCGCCAACATGCAATGCGGCAAGCCGGATCACCAGACTGAAGATCAGCCTCGATGGGGGCCGGTGAATCTTACCTTTGCCGGTGTGCCGGAGGTTGATGCGGACTGGGTGGCCCGCAAGCTGGACGAGCTGATGGTGCTCGATGTTCGAACCGAGGCCGAGTATCACGGTGAACTGGGGCATATTCCCGGCGCCGCCCTGATTCCGCTCGATGAACTGCGAGACCGGATCAGTGAAATCCCGAAAGACCGCCCTGTTGTCGCGATCTGCCAGTCAGGCAAACGTTCCGCCATGGCCACCCAGATCCTGAAGTCCGGCGGCTTTGAAAGGGTCGCGAATATCCCCGGCGGCATGATCCACTGGGCCCGCCTGGCGCTGCCAAGGGAAGAAAACTGATGGAAGACCTGGCAGGTATCACGGTTGTCGCCCTGGAGCAGGCCGTGGCCGCACCCTATGTTTCAGGGCGGCTGGCAGAGGCTGGCGCCAGGGTCATCAAGATCGAGCGCGAAGACGGCGATTTCGCCCGCGGCTACGACTCACTGGTGAAAGACCAGAGTGCCTACTTCGTCTGGCTGAACGCCGGCAAGGAATCCGTGGTGCTGGACCTCAAGTCGCCGAAAGATGCTGACATCCTGAAGAATATGCTCGCGACCGCTGACATCTTCATCCAGAACCTGGCGCCGGGCGCCCTGGCCCGCCTGGGTTTCGACCCGCCGGCACTGCAGGCAGAGTATCCCTCGCTGATCATCTGTTCGATCAGCGGCTACGGTGAGGAAGGACCTTTTCGTGATCAGAAAGCCTATGACCTGCTGATCCAGGCGGAAACAGGCTTGTGTTCCATCACTGGCATCAATGATGAACTCACCCGCGTTGGCGTATCGGTATCTGATATCTCTGCCGGCATGACCGCCTGCCAGGAAATCCTGCAGGCTCTGTTCGCCCGGGAACGGGACCCGCAGAAAAAGGGGCGACTGATCAATGTGTCCCTGTTTCATGCCACGGCAGACTGGATGAACGTGCCCTACCTGCAGCATCGCTATGGTGGCTTCACACCCGGGAATCACGGCCTGAAGCATCCCAGTATCGCGCCTTACGGGGCTTTCGCCTGCCGTGACGGCAGGCAGGTGCTGATCAGCATCCAGAATGAACGCGAATGGCTCTCGCTTTGCAGCGTTGCCCTTGGGCAGCCCGAACTGGCCACCGATCCGCGCTTCGTGAACAACTCGCTTCGGGTAGAACACCGTGATGAACTGGAAGCGATCCTGTCCGATCTGTTTGCGGAACAGGATCGGGAAGCCATGATCGATCAGCTCAACCAGGCAAAGATTGCCTTTGGCCGGGTCAGCACCCTCGACGACCTGGTCCATCATCCCCAGAATCGCTACCGCACGATTGAGACCGGCAACGGCACCGTCGAAGCGCTGGGTCGCGGGGCCGCGGTGGAAGGAAAATTGAAGGAAACCTTAAAGATTCCGGCGCTGGGGCAGGATAATGAAAAAATCCGGAAAGAATTCGGGAAAAGCTGACATTTTCATGCGACAGGCGGTTTGCATTCCCCGGGCCCAGCGATTAAAAGATTAACCAGCCATCACCCAAGGAATACAGAACATGGACATTTCCACCATTATTTTTCTGATCGTTATTGGCGTACTCGCTATCTGGGCCGTTGCCATCTACAACCAGCTGGTCGCGCTCAAGAACCGCTACAAGAATGCCTTCGCCCAGATTGAGGTGCAGCTCAAGCGTCGCTACGACCTGATCCCAAATCTGGTTGAAACCGCCAAGGGCTATATGAAGCATGAGGCAGAAACGCTGCAGGCGGTCACCGAGGCCAGGGACGCAGCCGCCTCGGTACTGGCCCAGGCCGCCCGTGACCCGGGCAATGCCGATGCCATCAAGAACCTGGTCTCACAGGAAGGTGTACTGCAGGGTGCGATGAGCCGCTTTAACATTGCGGTGGAAGCCTACCCCGACCTGAAGGCCAACCAGAATATGATGCAGCTCACTGAAGAGCTGACCAGCACCGAAAACAAGATCGCGTTTGCGCGCCAGGCGTTTAACGATCAGGTGATGAACTACAACACCTATCGCCAGTCGTTCCCGCAGATTGTGCTGGCCGGTGCGCTGGGTCATGGGGCGGATGCAGAGCTGCTGGAGTTTGCTGATAGTGAGGCGATTCAGGCGGCGCCGAGTGTGTCGTTCTAGGCGGGTCGCGAGATTCCTGGATCCAGGTCCTTCGCTGCGCTCAGGATGACCCTTGAACTTCTTTGAATCACAGGATATTGCGCGGCGTAACACGCGGACCCTGCTGGCGCTGTTCCTGCTGGCGGTACTGTCGCTCGTATTGCTGACCAACGCCCTGGTGTTTGTGGCCATCAATTTCGATACGGCGCGGGCCGCCACCGGCAACTATTACTACAACTGGCAGACTTTCGCCGTGATCACACTGGGGGTGATCGGGATGATTTTCTTTGCCAGCCTGTTTCGAACGCTCTCGCTGCGAAAAGGTGGCGCGGCAGTGGCGGAGCTGATGCATGGCCAGTTGCTGACTGACCATGGCGGTGACTTCAACAAGCGCAAGTTGCTGAACGTGGTCGAGGAAATGGCCATTGCCTCCAGCACACCCGTGCCACCGGTTTACCTGATTCCTGACCAGGCCATTAACGCCTTTGCGGCAGGATACTCGCCCGGTGACGCCGTGATCGGCGTGACGGAAGGCGCCATGAACACCCTCAGCCGCGATGAACTGCAGGGTGTCATTGCCCACGAATTCAGTCATATCCTCAATGGCGACATGCGCCTGAACATTCGCCTGATGGGGGTTCTCTACGGCATCCTGATGATGGCCATCCTTGGGCGTATCCTGCTGAGTTCCGGACGCGGTTCCCGCGGCCGCAATGAAGGGGGTATTGCCGCCTTCGGTCTCGGCCTGGTTATTGTCGGTTATCTTGGCCACTTCTTTGGCAACCTCATCAAGGCAGCGGTGAGTCGCCAGCGGGAGTTCCTGGCGGACGCCTCTGCCGTTCAGTACACACGCAATCCCGACGGGATCGCCGGTGCACTGAAGCGTATTGGCGGCTATGCCGGTGGAACGGTCATGGCAGACCCGGAAAGCGAAGAGCTGAGTCATTCTCTGTTCTGCCAGGGTGTTAAAGCGGCGATGTTTGGCGCCATGGCAACACATCCGCCACTCGAGGAACGCATCCGCCGCCTTGATCCCAGCTGGCAGGGTGAGTTTCTAAACGGCCCCCCGACACAGGAGACAGCCGCCAGAGCCGCCGGCGCAATGGGATTCGCTGGCGCAGCCGGTGTGACGCTGGATGCAGAGCAGATCGTCGAGCAGGTGGGCAATCCCACGGAAGCCCGCCTGGATACCGCCCGCCGGATTCTGGGCGCGATACCTGAAGCGCTGGCCGACGCTGCCCACGAGCCCTATTCCTCAAGAGCCATCGTCTACCTGATGCAACTGCACGCCAGCGGTGAGATCCGAGATAAACAACTGGAGCATCTGAAGGCCAGCGCAGATCTTGGTGTGTATGACGCGCTGGAAAAACTGCTGCCCTTTGAACCTGAACTGGTCCCGGCCATGCGTCTGCCGCTGCTGGAAATGTGCCTGCCTTCTCTCCGCCAGTTGAGCTACGAGCAGTACAAGCTGTTTCTTGGCAACCTGGATGCGCTGATTCGCGCGGATCGTCGCGTTACCCTGCAGGAATGGGCGGTACAGAAAATGGTACAGAAGCACCTGGGCAGCGCGTTTGAAGGCAAGCGCAGCCGGGCAAAGTACAACAGGCTGTCCCAGGTGCAGGATCACTGTGCCGTGCTGCTTTCCATGCTGGCCCTGAGCGATCGCGATGCGGCGATCGAACCCGCGGTCGCCTTTGCTGCCGGCCTGGACGCGCTTGAACTGAACATCGAACTGCAGGACAAAAACTCGCTGAGTTTCGCCAGGCTGAACGACGCCGTGGACACACTGGCTGACCTGCACCCACTGCGCAAACCAAAGCTGCTGAAAGCCTGCGTTAGAACCATCACCGCTGATGGCATTGTTTCTGACGTCGAGGCAGAACTGCTGCGAGCCGTGGCGGACCTGCTGGAGTGCCCGGTACCGCCGCTGGATTTTGACCAGGCAG
>JAQCAK010000102.1 GCA_027621895.1 Pseudomonadota bacterium
CCCCCGCCGAACCTGCCAGCCACTGCTGTCGCCAAGTGCCCGGCTGATCGCCGGCGCCCTCTCGGCACAGACACTCACCGCATGCGCTGGCCCGCCTGTTGTCATCGCTTCCAGCAGAGCAGGTTTCAACTGGCTGCTGAATTCCCGGACCAGCCGGGACGCTGCTTCATCAAGGGATTCGCCTGAAGCCGACGTCACAGGCAGCAAGTTTGCCATCAGGAGTACCAGCAGCAGTTTACATCCGGACTTTCCCAACGCTTTGTCCCATTATTGCCATTATAGACAAGCCTAGCCGATGCGGACGCCGACGGGCATTGATTCATATCATCCGGACCTGCAACTCAAGTGACTCCGGTTTCGGTAAACCCTGAATCCCCGGTCCGGATTCAACAATAATTGATCTATGCTAATCCATTGAACCCGGCACTATGGTTAGATTGCGGGGAGTTGCAGGAGATTCCATGGAAAATCTCTCCATACTGACTGCCGGTGCCACCGCCGTCATTCTTTTCATATTCGGGCTGGACCACTTCTCAGCCGAAATCGAACGCATCTCCGGCGAGAGATTCCGCCGGGCTCTCAGCAAGGCGACCAGTGTGCCGATTATCGGCGTGGCAATCGGCGCAGTCGTGACCGCTGTCATTCAATCGAGTTCCGCGACATCCGTGATTGCCATCAGCCTGGTCAATGCAGGTGTGCTTTCCTTCAAGAACAGTGTCGGCATCATCATTGGCTCGAACATCGGGACGACCGTCACCGCCCAGCTGGTGGCATTCAAGCTGACGGCCTTTGCGCCGGTTCTTATTATCCTGGGATTTATCCTGTCGCTGGTCCGTTCTCGGATGTCAATTTTCGGCAAGTCGATCTTCTATTTCGGCTTTGTGTTTTTTGCACTGAACCTGATTTCTTCCTCCCTCTCGCCACTGCAGAACAATCCGGCGCTGATAGCCTATCTCATGGAACCCCAGAACCCGCTGGTTGCGCTGTTGATAGGCTGCCTTTTCACGGCGCTTATTCAGTCCAGCTCAGTCACCACTGCGCTGGCAATCATCTTTACACAGCAGGGGCTGATCGGACTCGAGAACGCCATCCCCATCATTATAGGGGCCAATATCGGCACGACCGCGACAGCATTGATTGCCGTGTTCAGCATGGATCGGGCGGCGCGTAAAACCGCGCTGGCGCACCTGCTGTTCAATGTGGGCGGTGTGGTTATCTTTGCACCCCTGTTTATCGCCTTCAGCAGCAGTATTGCTTCCCTTGAGATCTCACCGGAGTTTGCACTGGCCAACGTTCACCTGGCGTTCAATCTCGCGACCAGCATCCTGTTTGTCATTTTCATCAACCCGTTTACGCGGCTGATCGACCGGCTGGTCGGCGAGGGGCAGATGGATTTCCAGCGAATTACCTTACCTTCCAGCAATACCGACATCGAATTCGATGAACTGCGTCGACACCTTGAGGGAAACCTGCAGGAGCTGCTCGACTTCCTCCAGGAGAACTACAACCTCGTCACGCTCAGCATCGAAACCAACTACCGTGGGGTCTATGATGCCGCTGAACGTCGTATTGATTATGTGGAGTTCCTTGAGAAGGAAACCATGGCCTATTTCGCCGGCATTGTTGGCGGCATCAGGGATGAGGAAAAGATCAAAGTGCTGCTTTCCCTGATCACTCGTTTTGATTATCTGTTCCAGATTCACGATTCAATCATCGACCTGTTCAACACGAAAAAGGTGATCAACACCGGATACATTGACCTTAATGGTGACATCCTGCTGATTGTTCGAGAAGTTGCGAGCCAGACACTAATGCTCTTTGATGCCATTCGAAATCTTCAGACCGACGGAACCGATACGACCGTTTCTGAAAACTCACACAATCTTTATCAACTGCTGGGCAGGGCAAACCACAAGCTGCTCGAGCTGCTGGCAAATCCCGAGCGACGAGATGCCGGCTCGCTGACCAACTTCATCACCTATTCCAGAAGGCTGCGAGACAAGCTGATCAACTACTCGTCCCTGGCCTGAACCCTGCTTTCCTGCCCATCGTTCCCCTGCCATACTGCTGGAAACCCCTCCGCTGTTTCACGACATGGACATGGTGCAGAATTTCAATGCGTTTCGTCTCGGCGATGTTCGCGGCATCTACCCGGATGACATCAACGAGACATTTGTTGAATCCTTTGCACATGCGCTCGTTGGAGAATTCGGGCTGCAGGGTAAAATTGCTACCGGCAGAGACATGCGTCCCTCCAGCGAACCCCTGCAGGACACCCTGAATCAGGCGCTGGCATCCATCGGCATCGATGTCATCAACATCGGTCTTTGTCCGACGGAACTGGGCTATTTCGCTTCCGGTCAGGCGGGTATCAATGCGGCAATCGTGGTCACTGCCAGCCACAATCCAGCCCGTTACAACGGATTGAAAATCGTGCTCAGCAACGGGCGTGCGATAACCCTCGATAACGGTTTATCTGCCGTCAGAAAGCGGATGGAGGATGGTTACCGGCATCCGGGCGCCCGGGGCTCAATCCAGCGCCACGATTACCACAGACCTTACCTCGAGTTCCTGGAAAGACGCTTTCCTGCCAGCTCTCTGGGCAGGGCGAAAATCGCCCTGAACGGGTTGAACGGCACAGCATCGACCATGGCCGGGATGATCGCCACTGAGCTTGACCTGTCAGTGACATGGTTCCGCAAGAATCCGGGGCCGATCCCCGTCGAAGGGGCAGGCCCGGCCAACCCGGTTTTGGCAGCTGAAATGAAGCATTTTATGCGAGACCAGGACTATACCCTGGGCGTGGCCTGGGATGGCGACTGTGACCGTTGTGTGTGCTTTGACGAGTACGGCGATCTGGTCCCCGCCTACTACCTGATCGGCCTCCTGACTGAAAGCTTCCTGGCAGAAGCACCGGGAGCTGCCATTGTTTTCGACACCAAGCTCTGCTGGAACACGCTGGACATCATCAGGCAATACGGCGGTGTTGCAGTGCCTGCTGCGACGGGACATGCCTTCATGAAACAGATGATGCACGCGCACGGCGCGATCTACGGCGGGGAGTTGTCTTCTCATCACTATTTCGGCGACTTCTGGGGTTGCGACTCAGGCATGTTCGCCTGGTTAACGGTACTGAAACTCCTCTCGACCAGGGGCACCAGGATTCAGGAGCTTGTCGCAGCCCGCCGTGAGGCCATCAACTGCACGCCGGAAATTACCCTGGTGCTGGACGACGCTGAACTGGCGTTTGAAACCCTGTTGAATCACGTCAGAGACCGGGCGAGATCCGTTGATCACTTCGATGGCCTCAGCGTTGAAATGCCGGGGAACTGGCGCTTTTCCCTTCGAAAATCCAAGACCGAGCCGGTCATCCGGTTGAACTTTGAGGCCAGAAACGCACCAGACACGCTGGTCAATGAGGGCGCAAAGGTGCTTGACCTGCTCGAACCCTTTCGCAGTGACGACAGCGACTGGTTAAAAGGTCTTTATATCCAGTAAGAGCCGTCGCCTGTTTCAGTCGATAGACAGCACAACCCGGGCACCGTTGATGAGATCGTTAATCGACGATTTACAGATCAGCAGCCTTTCACTGGCTATACCAGCTTCATGCAACGCGGCCTTCACCGTGTTCGCACGACCATCCGCGATCGCCTTCAGCGTTGCCGACCGTTCAGCCTCGGAGCGTTCACCGGCACCAACATCTCCTGCGGTCTCCTCCGCAGATGCCGGCGCATCAGTTCCCACAGGCTCCGCCGGCAGGTCTGCGACAGTCGACGCTTCTCCGCATATGACCAGGTGAATTCCCGGGCGCTGGCTCATCAGACTCGACAACCTCTCAATATAGTCAGAGTTCCCGGATTCGATCACCGGCTGGCCGGGCTCCATCTGCAGGGGTTCCAGTGCTACTTTCCCGGCCTGGGAACTGATTGCCTTCGCTGCCATCAGCGCCGCACCATAGGGCTGGAGCGCAAAGCTGAAATAGGTCATGGCCCCCGCCTGCAGGGCTTTCGACATCGCGCTGGTGATGATTGAGGATGCCGATACAGAGGGATCCCCCAGGTTGCCTTCGATAAGAATATCGTTAAGCGTGATGTTGTCATCGTTGTCACGAACCAGTGCCAGGGCCGCCCCCAGGGGCATGCCAAGCTGCCCGTCCAGCGTCGAATCGGCCGCCTTCTTTACCCGGAATTTGCGAAGTACCGTGTCGATTTCAGCCTTCAGGTGCTCATCCTCAAGAAGAACCGTTGACTGCAGATCCATCTGCCCCGTCCTGACCTCGTATCCCAGCGCCTGCTCCACATACGCTGAAAGCCGGTCCAGTGGTAACTGGGTGAGCGTGATGTCTGCACTGATCAACCTGGTTGCCGTCAGCCCTGCCAGGCTGGCATCAATATCGAACCGGGAGTAATCATCCAGGCGGCTCCGAAGAACAAGATCAGAGGAAAGCGCCGGGTCACCCGTATCAAGCGCTGTGAGACCGAGTTCTTCGATCATCAGCGTCTGTTCGAATGCCGGTGAAACGGAATGGTCAGCCAGGGAAACAGTCCCGTTGGTCGTGAGGGAACCCAGTCGGAAGGTCATTTCCCCGGCTTCGGGTTCTTGCGTCGCTGATGCCGTGGCCCCGCTTTCCTCTCCCTGGTTGGTCGCCATCATTTCAGAGAATCTGACCAGCGCAGGAATCTCGCCGGCTTCGTTGATCTCTACACGAACATCCAGGTTGTTCAGTGACAGTGACGCCAACGTGGCTCGCCGCGCTGGATCAAAGGCAATTTCTTCTGCACTGACATCAACGGATACCAGCGGAGTATCCTGCCCCAGAAAGGCAAGCCCACTGGCCTCGACCGTGCCAACGGCCAACTGGTTGCTGCTGTCAATCCGGACGCTATCCAGCGACAGTTGATCCCAGCTCGCCAGCAGCAACCCGGGATTGCCCACCGGCGCCGACGATGGAGAACCGGCGGTCGCATCCTGCAGCCTGACACCGGTTTTACCAGCCTCGATGTCGCCTGTTGTTTCGACCCTGACACCCTCGGGATCGAAAGAAACCGTCGACGTACCCTGCCACGCCAGCATTTCACTGCTGATCCTGAACGGGCACGGAGGGTCAGATGCACTCAGGTCCCGCACGGCGAGGCTGGCCTGCACATCCAGCTCAACATTGAGTGGTTCACCAGACGAAACCAGCGGCGAGCGAGACAGCTTTCCGCGGATTTCCAGTTCCATATCCAGCAGACCCGACAGCTGCGGTAAACCGGCGATGCCCTGGAAGTCTTCGAGCGGCAGGTCTGTCATTGTAAAAGTGATCTCCAGCGATGGGCTTTCATCCATCAGCGACTTGGATGTTCTGATGGCAATGTCAGCACCATTCCACAGGGCCCTGGTGTTGGTCGTCGTCATACCGGCCAGCTCCCGCCGGTTTGTCAGGTCTTCCAGGCGGAATGCCGGCAGTTCAAAATCACCTTTCAACTGCTGACCATCAACGTGAATACTGGCGTTATCGATCGACAGGACGTTGACCAGGTACTCGATGCCTGGTCCCGCTTCAGACTCAACGCTGTCCCCCGCACCCTCAGGTTCAGCCGATGGTTCCGGCCTCTGGTACCACAGATTGGAATTTCAAATCCCTAACCTCTTGAAAGGCCTCAGAAATCTCTAAAGATTCTTGAGCTTCAGGAGGAAGTGATGCACAAACAGTGGCACCAAAGAACGAATCCAACCTATACATATCGCAAAGGAAATATCTTCTATTTCAGGCGTAAAATTCCCAGTGATCTGAGATGCCATTACAACCGGCCGGTGTTCGTTCAGTCGCTCAGAACCACCTCATCCACATCGGCTGAGAAAGCAGCCACAATCCTTTCTGCTCGACTAGATGAACAATGGTTCATTCTTCGACTGAAGCACAACCCTACTCCCGCATCAAAGCTTCTTGTGAAACCTCAAGGCCAATCTGAGTTGCCATTGATGAGTGAAATACTAGAACAATATTTAGCCACCAAAGGGCGTGGTAAGGCAGATCTGTTTTTCGTTAATGCAAAGCGAAATGTTGGTTATATTTTCGCTGCCATTGGCGATCAAAGCATAGATCTATATTCAAAGACCGACGCAGTAAGCTTTAGAGATTGGCTAATCAACAAAGGACTCCAAAGTAGCTCCATTCACAGAGTCTTCTCCAGCGTAAGAGCAATCATAAACTTCTCCATCAATGAGTTTGGTTATTCGTTTTCCAACCCTTTTTCTGGCGTCTACATTGCTCCTGACGATGAGAAAGAAAAGAGACGTTCTCTAACACCACATGAGCTGCAACTAGCTTCCCTAGCTTGCAAACAAGAGGATGATGAACTGCGCTATTTACTCGCGCTATTAATCAATACGGGAATGCGGCTTGCGGAGGCGACGGGGTTACACACTAATGATCTGGTCGTCGACGAACAATTCCCCTTCGTAAAAGTTCAAGCCAATAGCGCACGCAGATTAAAAACATCAAACAGTAAACGAATAATTCCTCTTACCGGAATTTCTTTGTGGGCGGCCACAAAAGTGAAAAGGCAACATCAGGGATATTGTTTTCCGCGCTACACCACTGATGGTAAATGTAATTCGAATTCAGCAAGCGCTGCTCTAGGAAAATGGCTCAAGAACCAATGCGAACCGGGAGCAACAATCCACGGTATTCGTCACGCGTTCAGAGATAGGTTGAGGGCTATTGACGCTCCTGTAGATTTAATTGATCAACTTGGAGGTTGGTCGTCAAAATCTATTGGCTTTGGATACGGCGACGGCTATTCGATCGCAAAAGCACACAAATATGTCGATAAAATTAGCAACAAGCTTGAGAAGGCGTGCAT
>JAQCAK010000103.1 GCA_027621895.1 Pseudomonadota bacterium
AGTCTTTCCGGACTGTGGTGCTGCGGTGCCGGCCACAATATTCCAGCGATTAACGACGCCATTGCCTCACAGCTGGCGACCTGTGATTTTGCCCCGTCTTTTCAGTATGGCCACCCGCTGGCGTTCAGGCTGGCTGAGAGGATCAGCGATTTCACACCGGAAGGGCTCAATCGGGTTTTCTTTACCAATTCAGGGTCCGAGTGTGCAGATACCTCCCTGAAAATTGCCCGGGCGTACTGGCGGGCCATGGGTCAGCCAGCGAAGACCCTGCTGATCGGACGCGTCAAAGGCTACCACGGGGTTAACTTTGGCGGCATGAGTGTGGGCGGCATCGGCGCCAACAAAAAGCTTTTTGGCCCCGCCCTGGATACGGATCATCTTTCCTCCACGCTTCTGGCGGACAACCGGTTCTCCTGTGGTATGCCGCAGCAGGGTGAATACCTGGCGGAAGAACTGCTGGAACTGATCGCGCTGCATGATGCATCGAATATAGCAGCGGTTATTGTGGAACCCATGTCCGGCTCTGCCGGCGTCATTGTGCCGCCGGTGGGCTACCTGGAACGATTGCGGGAAATCTGCACGGCCAACAATATCCTGCTGATCTTCGATGAGGTGATTACCGCGTTCGGCCGGTGTGGTGCGAATACCGGTGCCGAGGCGTTCGGTGTCACGCCGGATATCATGAATGTCGCCAAGCAATTGACGAACGGGATTGTGCCCATGGGGGCGGTTATCGTCCGGGAAGAGATCTACAACACGTTTATGGAAACCGATGCACCGCGGCATGCGATTGAGTTGCCCCATGGATATACCTATTCGGGCCATCCCCTGGCCTGTGCAGCCGCGCTTGCCATGCTGGATCACCTGGCGGAGGCCCGGCTGGTCGAGCAGTCTGCAGGACTCGCAATGGTACTGGAAAGGGAAATTCATGCCCTGCGGGATTGTCCCCATGTGGTGGATATCCGCAACTATGGACTGGCCGGCGCAATCCAGATGGCGCCCAGGGACGGCGATCCGATGATCAGGCCCTATGAAGCCGGTGTTACTCTCTGGAAGGCCGGTTTCTACGTCCGCTGGGGCGGTGACACGCTGCAGTTCGGACCACCCTTTACGTCAACGGAGCAGGAGCTTCATGATCTGTTTGCAGCTGTCGGGGATACGCTCCATGCGACAGCCTGAAACCACGCGAGACCAAGGAATCGATAGATGAACACCATCGGACACCTCATAAACGGGAAAACGGTATCCCCTGGCGCACGGGTACAACCTGTCTTTAATCCAGCGACCGGCACCACTTCGGCGCAGGTTGCCATGGCGGATGCCGCGCTGGTCGGTGAAGCGGTAGCGGCAGCCCAGGCGGCCTATCCCGCCTGGCGCGATACGCCGCCCCTTAAACGGGCGCGAATCATGTTTCAGTTCAAGTACCTGCTGGAACAGAACATCGAAAAGATTGCCGCTATGGTGACTGCCGAGCATGGCAAGGTCACCAGTGACGCCATTGGTGAAGTGGGGCGGGGTATCGAGAATGTCGAATATGCCTGCGGGATTCCGGAGCTGCTCAAGGGCGAGTTCACCAGGAATGTCGGACCCACAATCGACAGCTGGAGTGATTTCCAGCCACTGGGCGTGGTGGCCGGCATTACCCCGTTCAACTTTCCTGCCATGGTGCCGCTCTGGATGTATCCGGCAGCGATCGCCTGCGGCAACACCTTTGTCCTGAAGCCATCGGAGCGTGACCCGTCCTCAGCACTGTTTGTCGCAGAACTGCTGCACCAGGCAGGCCTGCCGGACGGCGTGCTGAATGTCGTCAATGGTGACAAGGATGCTGTCGATGCACTGCTGACCGATGACAGGGTCCAGGCGGTGAGTTTTGTGGGCTCAACACCGGTGGCGGAGTCAATCTATCAGACCGGCACGCAGCAGGGTAAGCGCGTACAGGCGCTCGGTGGTGCCAAGAATCACGCGGTGGTCATGCCGGATGCCGACATCGACAATGCGGTTAACGCCCTGATGGGTGCGGCATTTGGTTCCTGTGGTGAGCGTTGTATGGCGATCTCGGTCGTCGTTGCGGTAGGTGATGAAACCGCCGATGCCGTGGTCGAGGGGCTGAAAACGAGTCTGGCCGGCCTGCGGGTTGGCCCCGGGACCTCGCCGGACAGCGAGATGGGGCCGCTGATTACCGCCCAGCATGAAAAAAAAGTGCGGGACTATATCGAGATTGGCCTGGAAGAGGGCGCGAGCCTGGTGGCAGACGGCAGGGCGCTCAAGGTGTCAGGACATGATGGCGGTTATTTCCTGGGTGGGTGCCTGTTTGATCACGTCACACCGTCCATGCGGATCTACCAGGAAGAAATATTTGGCCCGGTGCTTTGTGTACTGCGCGCCGCGAGTCTGCAGGAAGCCATGTCACTGATTGACGATCACGAATACGGCAATGGTACCTGTATCTTTACCCGTGATGGCGAGGTGGCCCGCTACTTCAGTGACAATATTAAAGTCGGTATGGTGGGTGTGAATGTGCCCCTGCCGGTGCCGGTGGCCTATCACAGTTTTGGCGGCTGGAAGCGGTCGCTGTTTGGTGACCTGCATGCATACGGTCCTGACAGCGTGCGCTTTTACACGAAGCGCAAAACCATCACCCAGCGCTGGCCGGAATCAGACGTCACCGAAAAAGCCCAATATGCATTCCCGCACAGCAACGGATAAGGTCAGCTGCCCGGGACAGGAGCTGCGCTGTTACCGGGTTGTCCTGCGACTCAGGTGTTGTGGTTTCTCGCCAGCATCAGGTAAAAAGCGGGCACCACGAACAGGGTAAACAGGGTACCGATGCCCAGGCCTGTGGCGATCACCAGGCCGATCTGGAACCGGCTTTCAGCGCCTGGACCGGTGGCGATCAGCAGCGGCACCATGGCAACAATCATGGCGAGCGTGGTCATCAGGATTGGTCGCAGGCGCACAGCTGCTGCCTCAAGAACCGCATCCCGTTTGGAGAGCTGCTGCTCCTGCTGCAGGCGGTTGGCGAAATCCACAATCAGTATCCCGTTCTTTGCAATCAGGCCGATCAGGGTGATCAGCCCAACCTGTGTGTACAGGTTCAGGGTGGCGAATCCCAGGGTCACGAAAATCAGTGCGCCGGCAATCGACATGGGCACGGAAATCAAGATAATCAGTGGGTCACGCCAGCTCTCGAACTGTGCGGCCAGCACCAGGTAGATCACCATCAGTGAAAGGAAGAAGGTGAGTACCAGAGCACTGCCCTGCTGCTTGTACTGGCGCGATTCGCCGATGTAGTCGTAGCTGAATTCCCTGGGCATGATGGTGGCGGCTTCCGCCTCCATGAATTCGATAGCCTCACCGAGCGTCACCCCCGGTGCCATGATGCCGTTCACGGTGATCGAGTTCAGCTGCTGGAACTGGGTTCGTTGTGTCGGTTCAATCGTGGTCTCGTAGCTGACCAGTCCTGACAGCGGTACCAGGTCACCGGTGGCGGCACGCACGTAGTAGTCATCCAACTGCTGGTGGCTGCTGCGGAACGAACGCGCTACCTGGGGAATCACCTCGTAGCTGCGGCCCTCGAGAGAGAACCGGTTCACATAGTTGTCGCCCAGCATGATGGCCAGCGTCATGCCGATATCATCCATGTCGACGCCCAGTGCGCCTGCTCTGTCGCGGTCAATGTTGATACGTGTCCGCGGCAGGGTCATCTCCATGGACTTGTTCAAAAACATGAACTTGCCGCTTTGCATGGCGCTGCTGATCATGTCATCTGCGATCTCGTTGATCTGCTCGAAATCCTGGTCCGACGTGATCACGAATCTCAGGGGTGCACCCCGGGACGAGCCCGGTAATGAGGGAAATGAAAACACGGCGAGCTGCAGGCCGGCCACATTGTTGAACTTGCCCTGGAGTTCGGCCTGGAGTTGCTGCTGGCTTTTTTCCCGTTCAGCGACCGGCTGGAATCGAATGCCGCCAAAAGATGTTGCCGGTGTCCCGCCGCCACCGATCAGGAAGAAGTGCCTGATGTGTTCCGGAATGCTGTCCACGATCTCTTCAACCTGCATCATGTAGGCGGTCACGTATTCCAGTGTGGCGGTTTCCGGCGCCTTGATTTGCAGGTTAACGACTTCACGATCCTCGGTGGGTGCCAGCTCATTGGCGCTGGTGATAAACATGAAATAGATACTGACGATCACAGCCGCGGCGAACATCAGCATGACGGGCAGGTAGTTCAGGCTCACCGCGAGGGATCTTCGATAACTCTGGGCAAGACGCTCGAAAATGTGCTCTACCCACATTTCGAATCGTTCCGGTTCGTCACTGTTATTGAGAACCCGGGATGACAGCATCGGCGAGAAGACCAGTGCGACCACGCCGGAAATCAGCACGGCACCGGCCAGGGAAAAGGCGAATTCGGTGAACAGGATGCCAGCCAGTCCCTCCATGAACGCTATCGGCAGGTACACGGCCAGCAAGGTGGTTGTCATCGAGATAATCGGCAGCGCCAGTTCCCTGGCGCCATCCTGTGCGGCCTGCAAGGGCGTTTTACCCATCTGGATATGCCGGTGGACGTTCTCAACAACGATGATCGCGTCATCGACCACCAGCCCGATGGCGAGCAGCAGTGCGAGCAGCGTGAGCAGGTTCAACGAGAACCCGAACATCAGCATGATCAGACCGGCGCCCACCAGTGCCAGGGGAACTGAAAGTGCCGGTACGATGGCAGCATGCCAGCTGCCGAGTGACAGCAGGATGATAATCAGTACGATCACCATGGCCTCGGCCAGGGTGCGCAGCACCTCGTTGATGGAATCCTCGATGTACTGGCTGCCGTCATGAACCTTATGCAGCCGCAGGGATTCGGGTAGCTGCTTTTCGATATCATCGACCAGGCTGCGAACGGCCTCGGAAACAAGCAATGGATTGGCACCCGGTGCCGCTTCAACGCCCACCATGATGGCAGGATTGCCGTTGAACCAGCTGGTCTGGTCAAAGTTCTTGGCATCCAGGGTTACGTCTGCCACATCGCGCATTCGCACCAGCGTGTCGACATCGGAACGAATAATCAGGTCCCGGAATGCATCGACATCGGTAATCGACGTGGAGGCGGTCAGATCAATGCTGAGATAGTCTCCTTTGGTTTGTCCAACACCCGCCTGGTAGTTGTTTCTTTGCAGGGCATCGCGAATGTCCGTGGCTGTAACACCCAGGGCGACCATTCTTTGTGGATCCAGCCAGACCCGCATGGCGTAGGTCTGGTTGCCACTGATCTGCGCCTTGGCGACACCCGGAATCGCCTGGATCTTGGGGATTGGCCCTCTCATCAGGTAATCGGTGATCTGGCTGGGATTCATTTCCTCGCTGGAAAAAGCCAGGTACAACAGCGAAAAGCCCTGGCCGGTTCGCAGGTCAATAACCGGGTCCAGTGCTTCCCTGGGCAGGGCGCTGCGCTGGCTGGATACCTTGGCCTGAATGTCGGCGATTGCCACATTCGGATCCTGGTTCAGCAGCATGTAGGCCTGGATGATGGACACCCCCTGGTTGGAGTTCGAGACCAGGTAGTCGATACCTTCTGCTTCTGATATGGCCCGCTGCAGCGGTGTGGTGATGAAGCTCTGTACCAGGTCAGCGTCGGCGCCGGGGTAGGCCGTGGTGACCGAGATCACAGCGCTGTCCGCCCGGGGATATTCGCGCAGCTCAAGCAGCGACATTGACCTCAGGCCAACGATGAGTATCAGCAGGGTGATAACTGTCGCCAGCACCGGCCGGTTGACGAAGACGTCAGTGATTTTCATCCCTCGGTGGCTCCGCCAGGCAGTTCGATCTGGTTGTCAATGCGGATGAGCTGGCCATTCCTCAGTTTAAGCTGGCCGGTGCGTACAACCCGTTGCCCTGGCTCGACACCACTCAATACTTCTACCTGGCCGCCCTGGATCCGGCCGGTTGTGATCTGTTTGCGGCGGACCGTCAGCGCATTCTCTTCGCCCTCGATCAGGAAAACGCTGTTACCGTAAGGCAGAAAATCAACGGCGGTGCGCGGCAGGGTGACAACATCGGTATAGTCACCGAGCAGTACCGATATCCGGGCGAACATGCCGGGGCGCAATCGCCCCTCGGGGTTCTGCAGGGTCGCCTGAAGCGAGATATTGCGGGTGCGGGATTCGACTTTCGGGCTGATCGCGCTGATTTTGCCCTTGAAAAGATCGTCGGGATAAGCGGCCAGCTCCAGCTCGACCACCTGACCGATTCGCAGCACGCTCAGATATCGCTCGGGAACGGTGAAGTTGGCGTAGATGGGATCGAGCTGCTGCAGGGTGACAATCGGTGTGCCTGGTGACAGGTATTCACCCAGGTTGATTTCTCGAATGCCCAGTTCGCCGCTGAAAGGCGCGCGAATGGTTTTGCGGGCAATCAATGCCTGCTGTTCTTCTGCCTGTGCGGCAATGCTGTCGAGCACACTTTTGGCGCGATCGAGCTGGGCCTGGGAGAGCACCGTCTTTTCCTGCAGGCCCTTCGCACGATCATATTCCTGCTGGGCCAGTACAAGCTGGGCCTCCAGGGATCGCAGTTGCGCTTCCTCCGCCGTGGCGTCCAGTTGCAGCAGCTTGTCGCCTGAGCTTATCCGGGCACCGGATTCAAAACTGATTTCGGCGACCAGTCCGGGGACCTCCGGACTGACTTCCACACCCTGTATCGCCTGCAGACTGCCAACCGCATTGACGCGCCTGGCCCAGCTTTCGGTTGCCGCGACCGCCGAGGAAACCGTGACCGCGAAAGGGCCTGCGCCGGCCCGTTGCTCAGAAATATGCTTTTGCTGGTAGCTCTTCCAGCCAAAAATGCCACCGAATAC
>JAQCAK010000104.1 GCA_027621895.1 Pseudomonadota bacterium
TTTATCCCTGGTCACTTCCTTCGACAAGGAGCTTGACCGGGTAGGCGTGATTTCCGGTGCTTCCATCTATCCGTTCGCCTGGAATATCCTGCTGGCTGCCCGCAACGAGGGGCTGGGCGGGGTCCTGACGACGTTCCTCTCAAACGCCGAGGAAGAAGCCCGGGAACTGCTCAGGATACCGGAGAACTATGCGATTGCGGCCATGCTAGGCATCGGAAAGCCCGTGAAGCAGCTGACCCGGCTGAAGCGCAACCCCGTGGAAACATTTACCTGGATTGACACCTTTGAAGGAGAAAATTTTGTCCGGCCCTGATTCGAAAAGCACCGTTTCACGGCAACAGACCAATCGCATTGTTGTCTGTGCACTCTATCATTTCGTTCGGATTGAGGACCCCGGGGCCCTCCGCACTGCCCTGCTGTCATTGCTCGAACACGAGGGCATTCGCGGTACCCTGCTGATTGCACAGGAGGGACTGAACGGCACGGTTGCAGGTTCAAGGCATGCGATCGATCGATTACTTCATTTCCTTCACGGTGACCCCAGGTTCACGAACCTGGTCCACAAGGAATCTGTCGCGGATGAAATGCCATTTCTGCGCAGTCGTGTGAAGTTAAAGAAAGAAATCGTCACCATGGGCGTCCCGGATATTGATCCGAATCATATCGTCGGTACCTATGTGAAACCCGAGGCCTGGAACGACCTGATCTCTGATCCGGACGTCACGGTGATCGATACCCGGAACGACTACGAGGTTTCAATAGGCACGTTCAAGGGGGCCATTAATCCACACACCACGACCTTCAGGGAGTTTCCGGAATATGTCGAGGCAAACCTGGATCCCCGGAAACACAGAAAAGTCGCCATGTTCTGCACCGGTGGCATCCGCTGCGAGAAATCCACGGCTTACCTGAAGTCACAGGGGTTCGACGAGGTGTTTCACCTGGAAGGCGGTATCCTGAAGTACCTGGAAGAGGTGCCCGAGGAGACATCGCTCTGGGAGGGTGAATGCTTTGTCTTCGATGACAGGGTCACCGTGGATCACCAGCTGAATCCCGGCAGTTACGATCAGTGTCATGCCTGTCGCATGCCGGTCAGTGAAGAGGACAAGCAGCAGCCGAGCTACGTCAAGGGTGTCAGCTGCCCTCACTGCATTGACCGGAAATCAGACGAGGACCGTGCGCGATTTCAGGAAAGGGAACGCCAAATGGCGCTGGCGCGCCAGCGAGGACAACATCACCTGGGCGGAGAAGCCCGCCTGGACCAGGATCAACAGGCCGTCCGGAAACGCAAACTCAGGCAGCAGCAGCGAAACGCCAGCCAGTAGTCGAGACCCTGCCCCTCGGCAACGGCGCTGTGCAAAATAGCCGCTGTTCAATCGCGAAGCAGTCGGGGCACCAGCCGAAACACTTCAGCGTTGGTTCCCATGCCAACGTGGCTGCCGGTAATTTCATAGTGCTCGACATCCGAGCTCTGGTCGTCGATGCAGGCGCGCCAGGCAACGACACCGTCTGATTTGCTGTAGATCGCACGCACTGGCACCCGAATCGGCTTTCGGTTTCTTTCGGCCAGCATGCGCGTTATCTGAGCCTGGGTATAGCCGGTCTCACGCTGCACCAGTCTCCCGATGGACGAGGCACCCACACCCCCTTTGACCGGCGAGCCAATCGTAATCACCCGCTCAACAACTTCCGGGGCTTCACGGGCGAGTTCCCTCGACAGAATCCCGCCGCGACTCCAGCCCACCATGCGTAGTTTGCAGCCGGTGCGTTCCCTGATGTCGGAAGCGACCTGGAACAAACGCGGCAGGTAGTCCAGCATGGGTCGTCGATTGACGCCAAGATCCCAGGGATAAACCTGGTATCCGATACTGGCGATAAAGTTACGCAGGACGAGAGTCGAGCGGTCATCTGCCATAAAACCGGGCAGCACCATGACAGGTTCGCCCTCTCCCTTGACAGCATTCAGTCGCAGCAACGGCAGCAGGAGCATGAGACCACCCGCCTCGAGGGCCGCCCGGCCTTCCAGCATCGTCAGCAATGGATGCGGCGGATTAATGTCACTCATTGGCGCGACCGGGTGAACAGAGGGGACCGTTTCGAGCATTGCATATCAGCTTCAAGCTTGTAAAGATGACTCGCCATGAAGCTGACTATCAGGGAACAGTTCGCTGAGGTTGCCAGCCGCGCTGACGAGGATATTCCGCTCGCACTGGCCGCCCTGCTGATCGCCGCCGAGGCCAACCCGGAGATAGATATTGAAGACTATCTGACCCGGCTGGCCAGCTATGCAGAAGGTTTTCGGCAGGACAAGCGCTTCGACACCAAACTGGGGGTCCCGTTAAAGGGGCTGATCACCTATATCCACCAGGAACTTGGGTTCTGCGGTAACCTTTCAGATTACTACGACCCCAACAACAGCTACCTGAATCGGGTGATCGATCTCAAGCGCGGTATTCCCATCAGTCTCGCACTGGTGCACATCGCAATTGGTGAACACCTCAACATTCCCGTTAGCGGCATCACTTTCCCCGGGCACTTCCTGCTTCGTTACGGCGGTGACAACGGCATTATCGTCGATCCGTTCAGCGGCCGGGAACTGAGCCGGGCCGACTGCCAGAATCTGCTGCGACAGATCGCCGGCGCCAGAGCCACATTGAAAGACGAGTACTTCTCTATCGCCAGCCCGAGAGACATTCTTATTCGCATGCTGGACAACCTGAAGCAGATCTTCTGGCGCCAGAAAGACTGGGATGAAAGCGAGGCCTGCATCGATAGACAGCTGCTGTTGCTGCCCGACAGGACCGAGTTCAACGTCCAGCTGGGTGCGGTCTACGAGATGCAGGGAAACACGTCACTGGCGCAGCATACCTACACCCGGGTCCTCCAGGAAAATCCTGATAACGAGCAGCTCAGGGAACTCGCTTCACGTCGACTGCTGGCCCTTGAGCAATCCTCGAAAACAGTACACTGAGCAGCCCAGGTGCTATCCCAGCAATGCCATCGCGGAAGCGGCCCGGGTTGCAACGCCCAGTTTCTGTCTTTCCAGATCGACACCGCGATCCTCGCCCATGGCACCCACCAGGTACCGCTTGTAAACGCCCTGGCCAATCGCGGCCAGCCGCCAGTGGGAAAAAGCCCGGTAGTAGTTGATACCTGAGAGGTCACGACCAGTCTGACGCGCATAGCGCTCGATAAAATCTTCCCGGGACATGAATCCACCGGCTGCAGTGGGCGACTGGTCACCCTCTCCGGGCTCAGGAATCTCGCCCGGACTGACCCAGTTGTTCAGGATATAGCCGACATCCGCAAGTGGATCACCCAGGGTACAGAGTTCCCAGTCGAGAATAGCCTTTACCTCACCATTGCCAACCATCATGTTTCCCAGGCGGTAATCGCCGTGAACAATACTGGCGCCGATCTGCTCCGGCATGCGCTCTGTCAGAATCCGGCAGGCCTCATCCATGTCCGGGATCTCGAGGGATTTTGACGCCTCCCATTGCTTGGTCCAGCGCTTGATCTGGCGCTCGAGGTAAGCTTCTTTTCTGCCGAGGTCGCCCAGCCCCACTTCATCGGGATTGATTGCATGCAGCCGACACAGAATATCCACGACATGCTCACTGATCGGCATGCGTTCAGCCTCGGGAACCGTGGCGCCCACCGTGGAATCGTTAAGTACCAGTCCGTCAACGAAACCCATCACATAGAAATCAGCATCATTAATGGACTTGTCTTTGCATAGCCCATAATTGGGTGCTACCGGCACATCCGTACCCTTGAGGGCGTCGATGATCTTGTGTTCCCGCCCCATATCGTGCGCCGATTCCAGCACATGACCGAGTGGTGGCCTGCGCAGCACGTAAGTACTGCCGGCACTGTCCTCACAGCGGTAGGTCAGATTGGAATGACCACCCGCGATCAGTGAATAGTTCACCGGCGGTTTCAGCGCGGGCACATGTTCCGCAAGCCAGCGGGTCACATTGGCTTCATTAATTCCTTCTGGCACCTTATGTCTCCAAAATTAGTAATAACGTTGTCATGAGGTCAGGCTTTCCCGGCCGCCTGCACCACTGAATCTGTGATGAGTTGCTCAATTTCATCATCATCAAACCCGTACTCGCGAAGAATATCCACCGTGTGTTCCCCCAGTTCCGGGGGATCGTTGACCGGCCGTGTGCGCTCGCCGGACACTTTGATCGGGTTGGCGATGGTCCAGGCGAAATTTTCATCAATCGAGTCCGTCTGGATCACGATATCGTTTTCGATGAGATGGGCATCGGTCACGACCTCGGTCAGGCCTTCCACCACACCATAGGTCAATGCCTGTTCATCCATCATCAGGCACAGATCCGCAAGATTGGCACTGCCGATGGCATCTGTGAACAGCCGGGTAATGTCATCACGATGATGCATCAGGTTGCGGATACCGGAAAAGCGCTCATCCTCCTTCCACTCGGGATGTCCCAGCGCCTCTGCCATTTCCCCAAACTCCTTGGCCGGATGCGACAGGACCAGCACCAGGTAACGGTCATCACGGGTCCTGTAGACTTTCACAAACGGATTGCGGCGCCCTTTTTCCTCATTGATGGCAGCTATGTCCAGCCCCGCGATCGCACCCTGCAACTGCATCCCGTTCGCCCAGACGCCGTTGGCAATGAGCGAGGTTTCAACGAAACTGCCCACGCCCTCCCGCTCGCGTTTGTATAGCGCCATCATAATACCGGCAAACAGCGACATGGCCGTGGAGTGGTCGCCCACGCCACCGGCCGGAAACACCGGGGGCAGACCCTGGTCCTTCATCAGCGCCAGGATGCCTGTACGGGCAAACCAGGCGGTGGAATCGAATCCACGCCGCTTGCGGTCCGGACCCCGGTTCCCGTAACCGGTGAGCTGGGCAACGATGAGGCGCGGAAACTTTCGATGCAGCGTCTCGTAGGCAATGCCGTATTTTTCCAGCTGATCGTTTCGAAAGTTCACCAGCAGCACATCGGCGTCTTCCAGCAGGCGGAACAGCACCTCGATGCCCTCGTCACTGCGGATATCCAGCACCATGCCGCGCTTGTTCCTCGACGTCAGCTGCCAGTTGTAATCCGTGTGATAGATACCGTGCAGGCGGCGATAGCCGTCACCACCCGGCGGCTCGATTTTGATGACTTCTGCGCCATAGTCACCCATCAGAGTCCCTGCACCCGGTGCTGCCAGAAAACTCGCCAGGTCGATCACTTTCAGTCCTTCAAGCAGATATGTCACGGCACTCCCTCTTCCTAAAGATTGCAACCCAGTGTGAGAATCCCTATCTTACCCAACTTCCTGAGCAGAGAGGGCAGTAGTCTATGGGGATGTACGATGTTTACCGCGAGGTCTGGAATGAGCTGACCGCGGAAGGTGCACCATTTCAGGTTGAGGAGATCGAGGTCCGGGGATCTCCCATGCGCGTGTATACCCATGCGCCTCCCAGCGTCAGGGAAATCTGGCTCGCTTCCGCGGCATTCGCCGACCGGGACTATCTCGTTTATGAAGATGAGCGCTGGACCTATGCTGATGCCCACCGGGATGTGGCAGCAATCGCCAACTGGATGCAGCGGCAGGGTGTCAAACAGGGCGACCGGGTTGCCATTGCCATGCGCAACTATCCCGAATGGATGCTGTGCTATTGGGCCTGTGTCTCCATCGGCGTGACCGCCGTGGGCATGAATGCCTGGTGGGTGGAAGATGAGATGGCCTATGGCCTCAAAGACAGTCAACCCAGGGTCATGTTCAGTGACCAGGAACGCCTCGACCGGCTGCAGCATATTCGTGGCGATTTTCCAGACATGATCGTGGTGGGTGTCCGCCTGCTGGAACCCGTGGCTGATGTCGTCCCCATGAGCGAGGTACTCAAAACCGGTGGCGATATGCCCGAGGTCACCGTGGACGGGGATGCCTGTATTTTCTACACATCAGGCACAACGGGTTATCCCAAGGGTGCCCAGCTGACCCATCGAGGTTGTGTGCATAACCTGATGAACATCGCCTTCGCCGGCCAGCTGGCCCTGCTGACGTCATGCCGGCTCAACGGCATCGATCCGCCGGATCCTGCTGATGGCCCGCAACCTGCCTCCCTGGTGACCACGCCGTTGTTCCACGTGACCGCCAATAACTGCGTCGCCTATGGTTCAACCCTGGCCGGGGGCAAACTGGTACTGACCTATCGATGGGACCCGCTGGAAGCCCTGAAACTGATCGAGAAGGAAAAGATCACCTCCATGAGCGGTGTACCCACCATGTCCCGGGAACTCATCGCCCATCCCGATTTCAGCAAGTATGACACCTCATCACTGGCGACCCTGGGCGGTGGCGGTGCGCAGCTGCAACCGGACCTGGTCCACAAGATCGATTCCAGCGTCAAGAATGCCAGGCCCAACACCGGTTACGGCATGACAGAAACCTGCGGCATCATCACGTCCATTACCGGGGATTATTTTGTCGACAAACCTGACAGCGCCGGGCCGGCAATGCCCACCTTCGAAGCCAAAACCGTGGACGCAAACGGCAAAACCCTGCCTCCAGGCGAGGCCGGTGAACTGTGGGTACGGGGTGCGCCGGTGATCAAGGGATACATCAACCGCGAAGACGCCACGGCGGAAACCATCACTGACGGCTGGCTGCACACCGGAGACGTGGCCAGGATCGATGAGCACGGCTTTATCTATATTGTTGACCGGGTAAAGGACATGGTGCTCCGCGGCGGAGAGAACATCTACTGCTCGGAAGTCGAAACGACCCTGTACCGGATTGATGACATTGCC
>JAQCAK010000105.1 GCA_027621895.1 Pseudomonadota bacterium
GGAAAAACGCCCTGCAAATTATCGGGAACGTCCGGCGTAAATCCATCCAGCGGGAGCCTTCGCCGGCTCCTGCTAGGGATGGATATGGGCATACCCCTTCTCGATCTCTTCGAGCATGTAGGCCACGCCCGTCTGAACACCGGTCACGCCATCCAGAAATTCAGGGCGTGTGCCGGTGTTTCTTTCCATGGTATCTACCGTATTCAGGCAGACGAAAAAACGCACATCTGATGCCATCAGGCTGCGGATTCGTTCGGCGTTCGGATTGTCTCCGGACATCAGCATGTTGATACCGCCGGCAAATGTCACCACTTCAATATCAATGACATCCGTACTGCCGTAATGCCGGATCAGGTTGTTGGCAACGTCCAGTGCCAGGCTGAACTTCGCCGGATCGTTATCACTGACCTGGAACAGTACGTGTTTATCGGCAAAGGGTTTGTCTGGATTGATGTCAGCCGCCTGGATTGAGATCGACAGCGCGAATAGCGGAAAGATCCAAAATCTCGTCAACATCTTCATGTCAGTGCTCCGGTCAGGCAACCATGCCCGGGTTATTGTTGAGTCCCTTGATCAGGGGCGTATCCAATGAGTCAACGGAGACCCGTTCATGATCACGGAGGTAATCAGCCACTACATCCCAGACGGGTGGTCCATCCGATGCACTGCCGACCGTGGCCCAGCCGGCCACCCGGTAGACCTTGTCCGGCATGATTGGCGTGCCATCCTTCAAGCGAAGTTCCGTTACCCGGCTGCCGAAGTCATGCCAGGGGTAACAGACGTAGTCCAGACCGCCGGTGCGCACCATGTCGCCGCCCTGCTGATAATAGGGATCAGGCGTAAACAGGTTATCAGCGACGCTCTCCAGTATGGTCTTGAGTTCAGCACCCTTCATGTCACGAACATAGGTTTCAGGGTAGGTCATGCAGGTCTGGTCGAGGACCCGTTCCATGGTGACGACATCGCCCGGCAACACACTGGTACCCCAGCGAAACCCCGGGGACAGCGAAATCTCCGCATCCATTCTTTCCCTGAGCGCATCGCAGATCACCTGATCGAACGTACCGTTAAAGTTGCCCCGTCGGTACAGCAGGGAATCTGTCACCGCAAGCTCTTCACCCAGCTGCTCCAGGTAAGGTTTGCGCACAGCATCAATGTAAGCCTGCATGTCCCCGTCCGGCTCCAGCAGGTTGGCAAAAACCGGCAGCAGCCGATACTGGTATCCCGAGACACCGTTCGCTCCAAACTCAAGGTCCAGCACGCCCACAAACTTGCCGTTGGACCCGGCATTGGTGACCAGCGTCGTACCACTGGCATTCCTCACCTCAACGGGTACGGGGACGCCGTCATGGGTATGGCCACCGAGTATCGCGTCAATGCCGGTGACCCGCGAGGCCAGCTTCAGGTCTACATCCATGCCGTTGTGTGACAACAGAATCACGGCATCCGGGCGCTCACTGCGCCTGATGGTTTCTACCAGCTCACTCAGCTCTGCTTCACGGATACCAAATGTCCAGTCCGGTATGAACCGACCCGGATTGGCAATGGGAGTGTAAGGGAATGCCTGACCGATAACCGCAATACGCCGGCCATTCAGGGTTTTCATTGTATAGGGCTTGAAGACATGCCCGGTGTCCTCGTCATAAACATCGACTCCCTCGAACAGGGCTTCTTCCGTGGCAAGAATGTTCTGGGCGACAAATTCACCGCTGAAGCCAGCCACATTGGCAAGTACCTCATCGGCCAGATAGGTAAACTCCCAGTGACCGGTCATCACATCAACACCGAGTCGATTGCAGGCACCCACCATATCCTGGCCACGGGTCCACAGCGCTGTCCCTGAACCCTGCCAGGTATCCCCACCATCCAGCAGGAGAGCACCACCTGCCTCATCGCGCAATTGCGCAACCAGCGTTGCCAGGTGACTGAAACCTCCCACCCTGCCGAACCGCTCCGCGGCCTCGGTAAAATCGAGGCACGTATAGGCGTGCTCGAGCCGGGGTGACATTGCCGGCAGAACCGCCAGCAGGTTCTTACCCACGCGGTGCGGCAACTGACCTTTGGCGGGCCCTATACCCAGATTGACACTGGGCTCCCTGAAATAAACAGGCTCGAGCTGTGCATGGGTATCGGTGATATGCAGCAGGCGTGCGCTGCCAAATTTCGGCAATCGATACAGGTCCTCCGGTCGACTGCCTGCCAGACTGGAGCAACCCGACAGTGAGGCCACTACCCCGGCTTTCGCGAGGAGCGCCAGGAACTCTCTTCTGTCCATTATCGCCTCCGTTTTCAGACTATCAGTCAGTTAGTGGGTACGCGTCCTCGCCAGGCCAGCTTCTCCCGCTCTGCCTGCTCGACTGATGCCCGGGCGGAACGATAGGCGCGTTCTGCCAGTTCTGCCGCCGTCTCAACATCATCTGCGGCAAGTGCCTGCCGGGCCTCGCTGATCAGGCGAGGTGTCATGACCCAGCTGTTCTGAGCCGCCCTCGCCTGCTCATAGACGGCCTCGGCAGCCTCAAGGCGACGGGAAACTTCCGAGGCCGTGGGTTCTGCAGCCACCGGAAAAGTGATCAGCATGGCTGTCAGCATCAGGAATCTCATCATTTTCTGCTCGCGGGTCCGTTGATGGGCATGCCGTTACTCATGAAGGTGAGGAAATACTCCAGGTTCCGATAGGGCTCACTCTGGTAAGGAAGTCCCTCGGCGCCGACCTGTTCATTACAGCGAACGAATCGTCGATGCAGCGCCCCCACTTCCTGCCCCTTGAATCGATACCTGGCCAATGCCCGCACTGAGTGTTTCTGCTCGCAGCTTCATGCCTGACATCTGCATATGGCAGTGACTGCAGGCAAAGTTAAGCTGCCCCCTGCGGGAATAATAGTACTGTTTACCAGCCGCATAGGCCGCTTCAGCGTCCGCAGGCACTTTGATATCAATCAGGTTATCCCGGGAAACAAATGCGATATAAGCTGTCAGCTCGGCCAGCTCGTCACTGTCATAGGCAAGGGGTTCCTCTCCGTTGGCTGACCGGCAATCATTTACAGCCATTTCCAGCGTAACGACGGTGCCCCGGGATTCGTCGTACTGCGGATACAGGTGTTTGACAGCGCCTTCGTTTTCGAAACAGTCAGCATAGCCCTGGCCGTTGGCAAAAGGTGTCTGGAATAGACCTTCTCCATCATCGATCGCAAACTCGTAAGGGGGAAAGTCTTCCATCGCGAGCCACTGTTCCCGTTTTTCCGGATCCAGCGCATAGGCACCGTCGATGTGATCGTTGATCTCGTTATTCGGAAACCGCTGTTCGAAATAGGCCCTGAACGCCGCGAGGTCGGCCTCCGGGCCGGCAGTTGCCAGAAGCGGAAGTAACAGCAGTAGCAGCAGGCCCTGGCGCGCCATTACTTCAGCACCAGCTCGCCAGAGGATGACTGACCCTGATTGTCCGTCCAGCTGACCTCGATAATGTCCCCGGGCTGGGCATTTCTGACCGTGAACGCGAAATAGGGATCTTTCGACACCGAGGCCCCCCATTCAGCAGTCATCACTTCTTTGCCGTTGTGTTTGCAGACGACCGTTTCGATGTAATGTGCGGGAATAAACGCGCCATCAGCATCCTTTCGAGTACCGGTTTCCATCGGATGTGGCATGAGGCACTTAATCTCTGCGACACCGTTTTTGGCGCGCCCACGAATCTTGACGGGTTTATCACTCATGTTCTTATCCTCCACAGCCGCCGATGGTGACTTTCACTTCTTTCATCGTCATATAGACACGGTCACTGGTTTTGACCAGTGCCCTTGTGATCGAACTGTCACCGATCTTGATCCGTGTACTGACATCGGCGACACAATGTTCGGACAGATTGAAGATGGCAGAGAGCGGATTCGGGTTGTTATCAACAACCACGCAGATCTGCTGCACACCTTCAATGTCAGTGGAGACAGTGACCGGCACAACGGCGCCATTCTCCGCGATATCCGGCACTTTGAGCGTGATCGCATCGGATGCCTCAATGGGCATGTCACCGAACAGCTCACGCATCAGCGAGTCTGTATCCTTTGCCTTGAAAGCAGCGGTCGCCCTGGCCAGCACCCTGACAGGCAGGGTGACCAGTGCTGCGGCGGTGACGGCCGCCCGTAAAAACCAGCGTCTAGATCGTTTCATTGTCATCGTTTCCTCACAGGGAGTAGACATACTCCAGTATCCAATCAATCTGTTGCTCTGAAAGTACCGCATGTCGACCATAGGGCGGCATGACGGATTCGGGATTGCGCACCGTCGCATCCCAGATCTGTTCGCGCAGGCGACTCTTGTCCGGGTAACGCAGCTTCATCTGTATCAGGGGTGGGGCAACGGTACCGGTCATTTCGCCACCAGGCACAAAGTGGCAGGAAAGACAGTTACCCTGGTCCGGGTCTGCAGCGATTGCCGCTCCTTTCTCGATATCCGATTCAGCGATGGCGCCGCAACCGGTCATCATCACCCAGGCCGCCAGCGCTGATTGCAAGGCCAGCCTGCTCATTGACTTTCTCCCACAAGATATTCAACCGCCCCGGTCACTTCCTGATCAGAGAGATTCATAAAACCGCCTTTTGGCGGCATCATGCCGGCATCACCCTGAAAGCCTTCGATGGCATGCCTGACCATGACGTCCAGACCCTGGTCTATCCGCGTCTTCCAGGCACCGCGATCACCCCTGGCCGGGGCACCACCAATACCGGTTTCGTGACAGAGCGCGCAGGCCTGGGTATAGATGCCTTCACCGGCAGCAGGCCCGGCAGCCATGTTCGCTGCTGCTGCCGCTGTTGCCAGCTCAGCAGGCGGTTCCACGATAGACAGTACGCTGATGGCATCCGGATCCTTGCAGTCTTTCATGCAGCGGGTATTCCGGGTATCAGGACGATCATCACGGAAGAAATTCGCCTGGTTGGGCATCTCGATGGCAGCGAGATTGTCCTGTGTGAGGACGAAATCATCGTCGACCAGGTCATTGAGATAGAGTACATAGGCCGTCACCGCATAGACTTCATCGTCCTCGAGTGACTCGGGGCGGGTAAAAGGCATCGCCCGGTGAATATAGTCCCAGAGCGTGCTGGCATAGGGCCAGAAACTGCCCACGGTCTTGTGTGGCCGCATGTCGGTCAGGGTACCCTGACCACCTGCCAGCACAGGATAGCGCCCCACGCCTTCCCCAAAACTGCCGTGACATTCGGCACACTGCGCCTCGTAAAGCCATTCGCCATCTTCCACCGAACCGCTGCCGGGTGGCAGCCCCTTGCCATCCGGACGCACATCGATATCCCAACCGGCTATCTGCGCCGGGGTGGCAGGCTCACCGTAACCATAGTAGCCCGGTTCGCCGGCGAACGCGGGCATGCAGACAAGGAACATGATGAGGAAACTAGGAAATCTGGACATTGGCCACACTCCCGTCTGAACGCACCTGCCAGGTGTGAATCGCATTCTTGTGGTAGATCGAATTCGTTCCCCGGGCATCTCTGAGTTGCTGGTATGTCGGCTGAACATAGCCGGTTTCATCAACAGCGCGACTCTGCAGCAGCATGGGTGAGCCGTCCCAGTCGACCTCGACACCAAAACGGGTCAGGGATTTCGGCAATACGACGCTCGTGAACCTGGCTTCCCGCCAGTTGACGCCGCCATCCAGCGATACATCCACATGTTTGATCCGGCCGCGGCCGGACCAGGCAAGCCCCTCGATCCAGTACTTGCCCTTCTGGCGCCAGGGTTTTTCCGGACAGGGGCTCGTGATCACCGAGTTACATTCCTGCACATAGCTGAATTCCCGTGAGGTACCGTCCGCCAGCAGATCGGTGTACTTGGAAGTTTCCTCCCGGTGATACCAGGGCTTGTCACCGATTTCGAGGCGCCGCAGCCATTTCACGCAGGTGTTGCCCTCCCAGCCGGGATTGATCAGCCGCACGGGATAGCCCTGCTCCGGCCTGAGCATCTCGCCATTCTGGGCGTAGACAATCATGGCGTCGTCCAGGGCCTTGTCCATCGGGATGGAACGACTCATGTGAGCACCATCTGCGCCCTCAGCCAGAATCCAGCTGGCGTCTTTCTGCACGCCGACTTCTTCCAGCAGGGTCGACAGCATCACACCGGTCCATTCACAGCAGGCCAGCATGCCATGGGTAAACTGAACGCCTTCCATCTGTGCGCCCCGCCATTCCATACCACCATTGGCGGGGCATTCCATGAAGCGAATCATGGAGGTGGACGGGAAGCGCATCAGGTCATCCATGGACAGGGTTATCGGCCGGTCCACCATGCCATGAATCATCAAACGGTGCTGGGCAGGGTCAATCGCCGGCAGCCCCGCATGGTAACGCTCGAACACCAGACCGCTGGGGGTCACAATGCCCTTCAGGTCGGCCAGGGGCGTGAAACTGATGGAAGCAATCCGGTCAGCCGTGAGCCAGTCCACGGTGCGACGCTGAACATGCTGCTCGAACGGTGACGGCTGGCCGTAAGCATTCGTCAGTACGCCGGGACCCAGAGAGCGAGTCCAGGCAGGCACGTCGGGCGGCAGATTTCCAGCCACCGCCCTGGCTGCTGGCAACATGCCGGCAGCAGCGCCCCCAACCAGTCCCATGGAGCCCATGAGAAAGCGTCGGCGATCCAGCTCGACGCGGGATGCTCGAGCCGTCGGACCGTTGCTGGCGGAATCATCCTGGTTCATCTCTCTCTTCCCTCCGGATATATCCAACGGACATATCATTAGATGAATTTGTTTGTATATTATAAAATTCTTA
>JAQCAK010000106.1 GCA_027621895.1 Pseudomonadota bacterium
TGAATCATCCGCCCCATGGCCCTGCCTACCGGCATCCACCGATGCACCTTCCAGGGTTTGTTGATGCGCATACCGATCAGAAACACCGCAAAGGGTTCCGTTGCATCAGCGGTCACCATTTCCTGAATGATTTCAACCATGTCGACTCCCAAAGTTAACGGCATTAAGTTGCGAATTTACAGGAAATCTTAACGCTGTCAAGTTACAATCGGTGCATGTCCGAGAAAGCCACCAAAGCCAAACAGAACTATCATCATGGAAACCTTCGGGATTCATTGATCGAACAGGCGACTTCCCTGCTGGAACAGGAGGGCCTGACGGCTTTGAGCCTGCGTCGCGTTGCAAAAGAAGCGGGCGTTTCACAGGCAGCGCCCTACAGCCATTTCAAAAACAAACGGGCCCTGCTGACAGCTGTGGCCCGACAGGGCTACCTGCGATTCACCGAGCAGATGCGCCGCGAAGCCGAAACCCACGACATCGATCTGGTCGGTCTGGGTATCGGTTACGTGAACTTTGCCCTGAAAAATCCCGCGCTTTTCCACCTGATGTTTAACAGCAACCTGACAGAGATGATCAATCCTGATGAAATCGACGAGGCGTTCAGCAGTGGTTACCTGCTGTTATCGCAGGCGATAGAACGGGAGCCACTGGTATTCCCCGGTGAAGATGGACGAGAACTGGATGCGGCATTTTCCTGGAGCCTCGTACACGGCATTGCCAATCTCATTATGGCGAACAAGCTGTTTCAGGAAACCTATACGATCACAGATCGTCGAGCCTTCATCGAAAAACTTTTGATTCGCTATCTTGGCTTTGGCGAGGACAAGCGGCTGAAGCCAGAGCAGCTACCCTTGGAGTAATAGCACTACGTTGCCGAGCTGACACCACCGGCGGGTCATTTAGTTGCTAGACTTGAGGCCTCATCAGATAATGACCGACAAACCATTCGTTACCGCTGTCATAGGCAAATAGTTCCTCGCATGCCATGGTAAACATGCGCCAGCGGTAGAATTGACGGCTGGCAGGCTCGGGGTTCTCACCCTCGGCCAGCACCCGCAGGATCTCCTCTCGATTCTCATCGAGGTTACGTAACCAATCACGGCAGGTCAGCGCATAGTGGTTACCATTCACCTCCCAGCGTTGTTCCAGCACAAGATGCTGATCAAACATGCTGGGCAGATCCCAGGATGGCATCGTGCCGCCGGTAAAGAAGTGACGCGCCATCCAATCGCCGTCAGAATCATTACTGAAGAAGTACGGCGAGTGCTTGTGGCAGAAGATATGAAAGAACAACCTGCCATCGGGTTTCAGCCAGAAAGAAATCAGTTCAAACAATCGGTGATAGTTACGGAGATGCTCAAACATCTCGATAGAGATAACTCGATCGAACTGATCGGTGGTAGTGAAATCATTGATATCAGACGTCACCACGGTGACATTTTCCAGCCCCTCAGCTTTGGCTCTGGCTTCTATAAACGCTCGCTGGCTGTTTGAATTACTGACGGCGGTGATCCGACTTTCCGGCAATCGCCTCGCCATAGCTAGTGTGAGAGAACCCCAGCCACAGCCGAGTTCCAGTATATCCATGTCATTATTCAGGCCCGCACGACTCATCGTTTTGTCGAGCATGGCGGTTTCCGCTTCAGCAAGGTCAACGCCATCTTTCTCATAATAGCTGCAGCTGTACTTCAGTTGTTCACCCAGCATCAATTCAAAAAATCGTGCAGGTACTTCGTAGTGCTGTGCGTTCGCTGAGTCCGTGTGAAGCGCAAGCGGTCCCTCGCTCATCTGACGAACGATTTCTGAGACGTCCGTCAGCGTTTGCTTCTTCAACCGATCTTTCAGCAAAAGACGGATGCCCTTCCGAGTGAGGTAGTCAGGGGCATAGCCCGATTCGGCGATTGCTATAGCCGTTTTCATATCGCACTCCTTCTAAAGTCAGGTTTGTGGAACTGCAAATGGACACAACCAATCGCTCTTTCGAGGAAACCACCCTCGCAGTAGGCCAGGTAGTAGTCCCACATCCTGATAAAGTGATTGTCGAAACCCTGCTGTCGCACCAGCGGCAGCCTGGCCAGAAAGCCTTCACGCCAGCGGTGCAGCGTTTCGGCATAGTGTTCGGTAATATCTTCCAGCGCGAAACTGCGCAGATCCGTATTCCGGGTTGCTGACGACAAAAGTGCCGTCACCGATGGCAAAGCACCGCCAGGGAAGATGTAGCGCTGAATAAAATCAACGGACCGCCGGGCACTGTCGTAGCGTTGGTCGGCGATCGTGATGGATTGCAACAGCATTTCACCGTGAGGCTTCAACAATGACGCACACTTGTCGAAAAAGACGGGCAAATTCTCGAGGCCAACAGCTTCTATCATCTCCACCGACACCAGTTTGTCGTAGGTACCCGTCAAGTTGCGATAATCCTCTTTCAGCAGGGTCACCCGGCTGCTGAGGCCAGCCTTTTCAATTATCGCCGTCGCATATTGATGCTGCTGTTCCGAGATGGTTGTCGTCGTGACCCGGCAGCCATAGTGTTCTGCGGCATGTCTCGCCAGTCCACCCCACCCAGTACCGATTTCCAGCAGATGATCGTCGGCGCTAAGGTTGAGTTTCTGGCAAATGATATCGAGCTTGTTGATCGACGCCTGCTCCATAGTGTCGTTGGCATCGCGGAAAACTCCAGATGAGTACATCATCGTGGCGTCCAGAAAAAGCTGGAAGAACTCATTGCCCAGATCATAGTGGTCCGCGATGTTGCGCTTACTACCGTCGATCGTGTCCCGTCGAGAATGGTGATAGATGGCATGCCCCAGACGAGACAACCATGACATCCTCGACTGCATGTTTTCCAGAACAGCTCGATTCCGGACCATCAAGCGAATGAGATCTGTCAGGTTGTCGGTACTCCAGTCGCCATCCATGTAGGCTTCGGCCGCACCGACCGCACCACCTCTCAGAATCTTGCTGTAAACAGCATTGGAATGAACTCGCACCCGGCATGACAGACTCGTATCTTCGCCAAACTCATGCTGCTGACCTTGTTCGATGAGAATCAGCGTTCCGAAGCGAATACCGCTGAGCAGACGATGCAACACATGGGCCGTGACAGGTTGTCTTTGAGGGAGCGCCCCGGTCGATTGAAAACTTCGAGAAGTGAGCGTGTTGGCTTTCATAACGTACTTTTCCTCTGGTTGTGTCGTGATTGTCGTTGGCAACCTCAACACGATCGATTCGCCCGCTTCACCCAGAGACGCAGTGCCTGAAAGTAAATTCGGGTAATGGTCCTGACTGACTGCCAGGTATGCCGCAGCAGAAGCGATTCGATGGTCGCTGCTGAAAGCGACCGGGTTTCCAGATCAAGACGAGCGGTAAATACAGTGTTGCTCTGATGCTTCAGCTGAATACCCACCTCGATTACCTCTGAAGGGGCAGGCAGCGTGAAGTTGTAGGTCAGATCCATTGGCATGAAGGGTGAGACATGAAACGACTTCTGCTGTTCATCTGACGCGCCTGGTTCTATCAGATAGACATGTCGCTCGCCCCAGGGTGTGTTGTGAACTTCAGTGAGAATGAAGTTCGGTTGCCGGGATTCATCCTCATAGCAGTAGTAGAGGCTGATCGGATTCATGGCGTAACCCAGCTGCCTCAGCGTTGTCAGTAAATACACCTGCCCATTGAATGGCCGACCAGTCTTCGAATGGATCGTTGCCTCGACGGTCGCTTTCAGCGATTGCTCGCCGGGCAGATAATCCTGCCGATAGAAACTCAGCAGATTGAAACGCTCCGAAGACAACCACCGGCTTGTCTGGCAGAAATCATCGATCTCATCCAGGTTGATCCAGGCGTACCAAACAGGATAGCGAAAGCCGTGGGCCGGCTTACGGCGATGGTGCGTCACCTCACCTTCATAGAGTCGGCTCAACATATCGAGACGCCCAACTGTCGACACACTCTCAAAGCGCTGACCACCCCGTCTTCGTGGAAACCGTTGTGCCAGTATGCGCCTGCATAATGCGTACGCCGTTTACCGGAAATCAGTGACCAGCGGGACTGCGCAGCCAGCATGTCGTGATCGTAGAAGGGATGGGCATATTCGAACGTATCGATAACCTTGGACTCATCTACCAGGCCCGGATCATTTAGCGTAACCAGCACCGGCGTTATCACCGGCAGGTGCTGCAGCCTGTTCATATCGTAGGTCAGTGCTGCCTGTTGCTCGTCACGATCCAGATGATAGTTCCAGCTGGCCCAGGCGCGTGGGCGCTTTGGCATAATGGTGGCATCGGTATGGAGCTTGACCTGATTGCGCGTATATTTCATCTGGCTCAGCAGTTCGTGCTCATCGTCAGAGGGATCATTCAGCATCGAAAGTGCCTGGTCACTGTGGACGGCGAGTACCAGATAATCGAACCGCTCCGGGCCTGCAGGCGTCTTCAGCGTGACACCGTCTTCTCTTCTTTCGATATTGCTAACAGGGCAGGAAAGGCGCACATCATGCAGCTCGTCGACGATCTTCTTTACGTAACTATTCGACCCATTGTCGATAACCCGCCACTGAGGCCGATCCTTCAGATCCATTAAACCGTGGTGCTCAAAAAAGCGAACCAGCGCAGTAATGGGGAACTGTCGGACAGGATCGCTACCCGTAGACCAGATTGCCGCAGCCATGGGCAACAAATAGTGATGACAGAACTCTTCACTATAACCCTGCCGCTCGAGGTAGGTGCCGGTATCAAGCGCCTGATCTGCGGGGCTCAACGCTCGCGTTTCTCGGTTAAAGCGCAGTATGTCCCTGACCATTCGCAGGAAACTCGGTTTGATGAGGTTACGGCGCTGTGAAAACAACGTATTAAGATTGTGGCCGTTGTACTCAAATCCGGGGCCACTGACACTGAAGCTCATTTCGGTTGCCGTCGCCTTGACGCCGAGAGACTCAATTAGCCGAATGAAGTTCGGGTAAGTGCGATCATTAAAGACGATAAATCCGGTGTCGACATTGATAGTCTGACCGTCGATCTCGATACCGTGAGTATCTGTATGACCGCCCGGCCTGGGCTCTGCTTCAAACAGCGCTACATCGTACTCTCGTTGCAGGTAATAAGCGGCGGACAATCCGGATATGCCACTACCGACGATTGCAATACTAGCCATAGTTGCCGTCCCCGCCGGGCCGTACCCCGCTGGACCATTCAAATCGACCGACGACTGCTCTGCTGTGGCGATACGCGTCTGTGGTTAGCATAGCCATAAGTCCTCTACGATGGACGTTGAGGTGTTGGATCAATTTTTCTGTGTGGAACACGTCTCAGCTTGCTGAGGTCGTAGCCCTCGGCCTCGACTCTATCCACCAGGTCCTGGTAGTCGGCGTCCGCAACTTCACTCGAGCGCGACATGATCCAGACATAACCACGCTTAGTGCGCCCAATGATCGTATAGTCGTAGTTGTCATCCACGTAAACGATGCGATATTCCGCTTTGATCGGCCAGACAAACTGCATTCCCCATACGGCATTGCCGGTGCCTTCACGGACGAACCCCATCGGGCTGTAGACTTTCTCGGGACCCTCAAAACCACCGTCGCGATAACGAAACGTCGTCGCGATTTTGCCGTCGACTGGCGGCGCGTAGGTTTCCACCGCATCAAAGGCCTCGGTTTCGATAAACGTGGGTATCGCGGCCAGGACGTACCAGTCTCCAGCGAATCTCTCCAGATCCACGTATTCCATCGTGGTGATAGGTTCAGCATATTCAGTGGACTGACAGCCGCTGCCGAAAAGCAGCAGTGTGAGGACAATCAGTAGACGATTCAGGTAAGTCATATCAACGCTCCGCCAGTCGTGGTTGTGGTGCAGCCGCCGGCAAAGAAACCGGTTCGTATCTTAGTATACGACCACCAGCCGCTGGCGATTGCAGCGCCAGCCAGCGGTAGTCATCCCGGTGGTACCAGAGTGTAATCTTACCCGCTGAAGCATCAACACGGTAGCGGACCGCCGGTACGGCTTCACCATCAATGGTGAGATTTTCTTGCTCCTCCCGCGTAATTGTCACCGGTTCATACTCCCCGGTCTGGGAATTGAGCAACTGCGTGGCGTTGAGAAAGGCGGGATTCCAGTAGGCGAAACTCATGACGCAGTCATCCAGCGTTATGGTTGCATCACCGCTCGAAAGGGCGAATCCTCCATCTGCGATTCCGCCGCTGACCTGGAAGTCTTTGCCATTCGCATCGGTAACCGCATCAATACCCGTCAGGCAGCTATCCTGCCAGATCTCAACATTCTGATGGCGATATCGATAGAGATTAACAAAGAGCACTTTGACGTCGAACTTTGCTTCGATGTCGACCGTACGTTGATCACCAGACTCTTTGATCCGAAACTCATGGTAGCCAATAGGCCTCTCGTCCAGAAAGACCTTAAATTGCCAGGCCAGATCGGTGCCGGTACTGCTGCTCGCACTGCTCGAAATAAAGAGCAGACCCGCAATATGGATAATTGATCGAAGATTTAACATGATGCCTGCTCCTGTTTGATTGTCTCTGCTCGACGCACAGGACCGGGAATAAATGCGTTGGTGCGCGCGATGTATTCGGCATACTCGGGCCGTCGGTTGCCAATGTCTTTCTCAAGCAGGATCACGCCCGAGAACTTCAGCAACAGCCAGTTCATCAGCAATGGCGCTGGCAATGTCCACCAGGCGCCGGCGGAAACCGCGATCACGTAGAAGCCCCACCAGGTACAGCAATCACCAAAATAG
>JAQCAK010000107.1 GCA_027621895.1 Pseudomonadota bacterium
TTCAGACGCCGGCGTGAAGGACATGGTCAGGCGCGCGCTGCTGCCATGGCTCAACGCCTTCAAGTTCATGCACACCTACGCCAGTATCGACAACTGGAAGCCGGACCCCACCCGGGCAGATTCCAGCAATATCATGGACCAGTGGATCCTCTCGCGGCTGGAATCGCTGAAAGCCACTGTGGCCCAGGAAATGGAAAGCTACCGCCTGTACAACGTCGTGCCGGCCCTGTTCGAGTTTATCGAAGACCTCACCAACTGGTACATCCGGCTGAACCGGGCGCGCTTCTGGGTCACCGGTGACACCGAGGACAAGCTGGATGCGTACCAGACGCTGTATACCACCCTGTATGAGCTGAGTCTGTCGATGGCGCCCTTCGCGCCCTTCCTGTCCGAGACCATCTACCAGTCATTGCGTGATTTTCCGGCGGAAAACCAGCCTGAATCTGTACACCTTTGCCAGTATCCGGAAGCAAACACCCGCCGGATCAAACCCCTGCTCGAACAGGCCGTTACCCGCATGCAGCACATCATTCTGCTGGGACGCCAGAAGCGCAACCAGGAAAAGGTGAAGGTGAAGTATCCGGTGGGTCAACTGACAGTACTTCACCGGGATACCGCACTGCTGGACGAAATCAGCCGGCTGGAGGACTATCTGAAGGCCGAACTCAATGCCAAGGAAGTCCACTATTCAACCGAGGAACAGGACTTCATTCATCTGTTTGCGAAACCCAACTCCCCGGTACTTGGCAAGCGCCTTGGCAAACGATTCAAGGACTTCAAGGCGAAGATCGAATCACTTGATTCGACAACCATCGACCAGTTCCAGGCAGCGGGCCGAATCGAGATTGATGGCGAGACCTTCGAAGGTGAAGACATTCTTGTCTTTCGCGAGGCCCTCGAAGGTACCAACGCGGTCTCTGACCGGTTTATCTCCATCGACATGGACTGCACCCTGAATGAAGCCCTGGTCAGGGAAGGACTCGCGCGCGAGGTCATTAACCGTATCCAGAAGTCCCGGAAAGAACTGAATTTCAACGTCAGCGACAGGATTCAGCTCAAGGTGGCTGCCACGGGCCAGCTGGGTGAGGCCATTACTGCCCACGCGGACTATATAAAAGCAGAAACCCTGGCTGTATCGCTGGATATCTCGGGCGAGGAATTGCCGTTGACCTTCGACATCGAGGGAGAAACGCTGAAGCTGGGGATGAGCCTGGCCGGCTGATCATTCCAGCGGGCTGATGGAGGAATCCTGGTGGCGCGAACGCGCAATCGCGGCGTTGACTGTCTCCAGCAGCACGTCCACGCTGAAGGGCTTCTTGATAAAGTAGGCATTGGGATCTCTGCCGATATCGGCAATAACCTGCTCCTGGTGGTATCCGCTGACCAGAATCACGGGTTTGTTCAGGCCACTGGATCGAATGTCGCGATAAACCTCTGTGCCGGACAGCTTTGGCATCGTACAGTCCAGCACAAAAACATCATAGCTCGCACCGTCCTCGTGGATGGTACGCAGCGCCTCGCGACCGTCCTCCACTGACACCAGTTCGAAATTGTCGCTTTCAAGAATAGAGGCGATCAGGCTGCGAATGCGCGAATCATCATCTGCCAGCAGTACCCTGCCCTTGCCGGCCGGGCGGCTGCCCGCAGTCCGGCTCCCGGGCGGGAGGGCATCACGAAATGCCAGAATGGGCAGGTAAACCGTAAAAACTGCACCCTCACCCGGTGCAGATTCCACATGGATAAACCCCTTGTGCTGGCGGACGATGCCGGAGAGCGATGACAAGCCCAGCCCGCGACTCTCGTCTTTACCGGAATAGAAAGGATCAAAAATACGGGCAATCTCCTCGGCCGCCATGCCCGAACCGGTATCCCGAATCCGCAGGTACACGTAGCTGCCCGGTTCCCTTTCCTGCGAAAAAAGGCACTGGGACAGCAGTGACTCATTCACCTCACTGACGCCGGTCGATATCTCGATATCACCCTGGTCCTCTATCGCGTCGACGCTGTTTGCAACCAGGTTCATGATGACCTGGCCCAGCTTCACCGCATCACCACGCACAAACGGCAGGTCGCCCGATATCCTGTTCACCAGGTGAATTTTCGGCGGCACGATGGAGTTCACCAGACCCGACATGTTGTCCACCACCCGGGAAAGATCCAGCGACTCAAACTCAATCGCTCCCTTGCCCGCATACATCAGCATCTGGGAAGTCAGATCAACCGCCTGCCTTGCACCCGACATCACCATGTACAGATCCTTGCGCACTTCTGAATCCGGCGGCAGTTTCTTGATGGCAACGCTGGTATACCCAAGAATACTGGTGAGCATGTTGTTGAAGTCATGGGCAATACCACCTGCCAGCAAACCCAGGCTTTCAAGTTTCTGTGCCTGGGAAAACTGCAGTTCCAGGCGACGATTCTCCTGTTCAGACAGCGCGAGGCGTTCCCGCTGCTGCGCCAGGTCGAGCAGAATCCATTCCGAGCAGATCACTGCAAAAGCACCGCATGCTCCAAGCAGAGACAGGAGACCGGCAGAATAGGCCGCCAGAAAAGCGGTCGAGGTACGATCCAGCTGGGTCATGGCAATGAGCGCCAGGGTATGAACGCCCAGCATGGTGGCCAGGAACAGAAAGCCGGTGGACGTTGAGATATCCAGTCTGAAAATAAAGTAGACCCCGGCCAGCAGCAGCAGGATGCCCGGGCCCTCTGCCAGCAGCCAGTGATCCTGGCCGGAGAGAGGCAGGAACGAGCCCGCAATGCCCAGCACCGGCACCAGCAACAACAGGGCAAGCAAAGGCACGAGGGGCACGGCGCGTTTCAGTACGTGCATCACCGCAACAAAAATGCAGGCGATCGACAGGAACTTCAGCGGAATTGACGCAAACAGCAGCAGGTTGGAATCCTGCAGCGCACCCGTAATCAGCAGCCCCTGTCGAAACAGTTCCAGCACCAGGGCAAAGGCAGCGAACTTCAGGTGCGGAAATCCCAGACTTCGATGCAGGTGCACCAGCCCGACAATGGATATCAGGTAGAAGAAGCCGACGAATCCTAGGGTCAGCAGCAGTTCCTGGGAGGAAAAAGGCATGATTACTGGGTGACGGGTATCGTTCGATGGAGAGCTGCAGTATGCCATATATAATGCAGGACAATAACTCACGGGATGAGAGAAACATGACCGAGCTGGGACAGTGGCGAATCAGGGACCTCGCGAATGCGATTCGCGAGCGGAAAATCAGTGCAGTCGAGGCCACTCGCCACTATCTGGACCGCATCGAAAAGGTCAATCCGAACCTGAATGCCGTCATTCACCTGGAGCCGGATACCGCCCTGAAGCACGCGGAACGGGCAGACCTGGCCCTGAAAGGCGGCGAAACACCCGGCAGGCTGTTCGGTATTCCCATGACCATCAAGGACAGCCTGGACACCTATGACATGGTAACTACCTGGGGTACCAGCGGCCGGGCAGCCGTGCGGACAGGCCGGGACGCTACCTGTGTGGGCAGACTTCGGAACGAGGGCGCTATCCTGATGGGTAAAACCAATACCCCGGAATTCACGCTCGACTTCAGGACCACCAACGACCTGTTTGGCCGGACCAGCAACCCCTTTGACCTGACCCGCACGCCAGGAGGCAGCAGCGGTGGCGCAGCTGCCGCAATCGCTGCCGGCGCAACCCCTTTCGACGTGGGTACAGACACGGGCGGCAGCATCAGGCTGCCCAGCCATTTTTGCGGCATTGCCGGCCTCAAGCCCACGACCGGAAGAATTCCCTGCACCGGAAACGCACTGCCATCAACCGGGCTGCTCGCCCCGCTCACCCAGCCTGGCCCCATGGCACGGTGCGTGGATGACCTGGCGTACCTGCTGGATATCATGCACGGTCCCGACAATCAGGACCCGCACGCGGTTCCCGCAACCCTGCGTGATTACGACCTGGTCGACATTGCTCAGCTGAAAATCGGCTATCACAGCGACAACGGCATCAGTCAGCCGGACGAGTGCATCAGGGATGCCGTCGATCATGCTATCGATGCACTGCAGGCAAAGGGTATCCGCACCAAAGAAACCCGCCCCACCGGGATCGAGATGGCCGGATTTATCTACAGCCGGCTTTTTTCAGCAGATCATGGTGATCTTATCGAAACCCTGCTGGAAGACTGTCGAACAACAACACCCTCACCGGGGGTTGCGCGACTCCTGACCCATCGGCCGCCACCGCTGGGAGCCGCTGAATTCGCCCAGACCATCACCCTCTGGCACAACTACCAGGCTTCCATGCTCAGCTACTTTGACGACTTCGATGTCCTGATATCACCGGTGAACGCTCACCCGGCTATTACTCATGAGGAACCCGAGGACTTCGCTGCCTACAGCTATACCACGGCCTACAACCTGACAGGATGGCCGGCAGTCGTGATCCGAGCGGGCACCAGTCCGCTCGGATTGCCTGTCGGCATACAGGTCATCGCCTCTCCTTTTCGTGAGGATCTCTGCCTCGCGGTTGCAGCCTGGCTGGAAGCAGAGCTCGGCCAGTTTCCAGGGCCGGACTGTGAATAGCAGATAAGCACAAACCAAATTCATTTTAGAGCGTCTAGTACCTATAATGGCCCTGCCACAACGGCTCAACGCACCAGATTCACACATTATCGTCTGCAGGTAGCAGGCCGGTGGTCGACTTCGCTATGCTAGCCGCCACCTGAGCCATCCTTTGGACATGGAAGCAAATATGAAGTCTCCGTATTCCCGAATTTCAAGCCTGTTGTCAGCCATCCTGCTGACCTCGGTCATCGCGCCTGCAAGTGCAGCGACGCTGGAAGAAATCTACAATCTCGCCGTGGAGAACGATCCACAACTGGGCGCCGCAGAGGCTGTGTTCCTGTCAAGAAACGAGGTTGTCACACAGAGTCGGGCCGGGCTGCTGCCAAGCGTGGGGCTGCAGGGTACGACTTCTGATGTTCGCCGCTGGATTCCGACTAACCCGCCAGCACCCACACAGAGATTCAACGACCATGCCTGGCAGGCTGTGCTGAACCAGCCGGTGCTCAGGCTGGATGCCTGGTATCGCTTCCAGCAGGCAAAAAATGTCCAGGCAGAAGCCCTGGCGACCTTTGCAGCAGAACAGCAGAACCTGCTAGTTCGCGTTGCCGAGAGCTATTTCGCCATTCTCGAAAGCCAGGCTGCCCTCGATTCGTCCAATGCCGAGCGCAGTGCCGTTCAACGCCAGCTGGAGCAGGTGCAGCAGCGTTTCGATGTGGGCCTGGTTGCCATTACCGACGTACTGGAGTCCGAGGCTGCCTATGACTCTTCAACGGTCAACGTTATTGAAGCCGAGGGTGCACAGACCACCAGTTTCGAACCCATTGCCAGACTGACAGGCCAGAACTTCTCCGAGATCAACGGGCTGGCGGAGGAGTTCCCGGTGAAGTCACCGGATCCCCAGAACGAAGAAGCCTGGGTCGAGATGGCGCTGGTGAACAACTATTCCGTCATCGCTGCACAGGAACGACTGAGATCAGCCGAAAAGGGGCTGCAACTCGCCAAAACCGGGCACCTGCCCACCATTGATGCCCAGGTTGCCTACGGGCACTCGGTAAACGGCAGCGTCAACCTGTTCGGTAACAAGGTGAACCAGCGATCAATGTCGCTGAACATGAACATTCCGATCTACCAGGGTGGTGGCGTCTATTCCGGCGTCAAGCAGGCAGGCTATGACCTGCAGGCAGCGCAGGAAAACCTGGATCTTATCCGCAGGCAGGTTGCAGAGAATACCCGCAGCCTGTACTCCGCAATCAACACCGATGTGGCACGGGTCCGCGCAAGACTGCGCGGCATCGAATCAGCACAGAGTGCACTGGACGCGACAGAAACCGGTTATGAAGTCGGCACCAGGAATATCGTTGACGTGCTGAATGCGCAGCGCAACCTGTATCTTTCACAGTTCCAGTATGCGAGCGCCCGCTACCGTTATGTGCTCGACACCCTGCGCCTGAAGCAGGTTGTGGGCACCCTTAACCCGGAAGACCTCTATGCCCTGAACGAGTTCATTGACCAATCCATTGTCGTGTCTCGTACCAGCGCTACGACTCGCTGATCCCGGATGAAAGCTATCTGGAGCTTTGTTGCTGTTGCCGCCATCACAGCGGGCCTGCTGGTTGCAGGGTCGAACGGAGACGAACCGGAGACCGCGACGACCGGCGGCGCCGTTGCTGAAATCAGCCCGATCTTCCTGACGGACGATGAGCAGAACAATATTGCTGTTTTTGAACAGTCCAGCCCGAGTGTGGTGTTTGTCACCAATACACAGCTTCGCCGACAGCGATTCTCCCTCAATGTCATGGAGATTCCCCGCGGCAGCGGTACCGGGTTTATCTGGGACGAGTCCGGCCTGATCATCACCAATTTTCATGTGGTTTATGGTGCGAACAAGATCACCATTGCACTGCAGTCAGGCAACACCTACGAGGCAACTGTCGTCGGCACTGCCCCGGAAAAAGACATAGCTGTACTGAAGATAGATGCACCGGACGAGCAGCTCAGGGCATTGCCGCTGGGCGATTCGTCAACCCTGGCAGTCGGCAGGAAGGTGCTGGCGATCGGCAATCCCTTTGCCCTGGATACCTCACTGACCACCGGTGTCGTGAGTGCACTGGGCAGGGAAATCAAATCCATCACCAACCGCACCATCAGGAACGTGATTCAGACCGACGCCGCCATCAATCCCGGCAACT
>JAQCAK010000108.1 GCA_027621895.1 Pseudomonadota bacterium
ACGAGGAAGTGAACGAGGTCGATGAAGTCGCGTTCCAGAATCTGCGGAACTACGATGAGAACCCGCAGGGCATCAAGTTGCCGGAAGACCAGGTGTTTGCCTATGACGACGACGGGAATGTCTACCTGGTGGTGACACTGGTTGAACCTGGCAACCCACGTAACATTGAGGCGTTCACGCTGTACAAGGTGGATCTCAATCCCAGGCGCCTGCATCGGTCAGTCGAGGACAGTCGAACCGAAACCCAGACTGTTGCCGGCTATGGCTACTTGCCGGAGTTCCTTGCGATGGGCTCTTTCAGCGGAGAAGACTAGACAGGAAACTCAGGGGCGGTAGATCTCCACGCCCACATTCCGGGCATCCAGCAGGGCACCGGGTTTGGAAATTCTTATCCTGACACCGGTCATCAGGGGAAACTCATCCAGCAGGAGATCCGCAAGGCTCTCGGCGACCGCTTCAATCAACTGGTAGCTGGAACCTTCAACATGCTGAAGGACCCGGCGGGTAATCGCATCGTAGTCGAGCGCATCTTCAAACTGATCTGACTTCCCGGCAGGTCTCGTGTCGCATTCCATCTCGAGATCGACAACCAGCTTCTGCTTTCGATGTCGCTCGCGCTCGTACACGCCAATGATGGTGGATGCCGTGATGCCCTGGATGAATACCGTGTCCACGCTAACCCAGTTCCGTCATGGGCCATCGGGGGCGGACATCAATAGATAGACCTTCAGTCTGCCCGGTCTTGTGTCGCAGGTATCCTGCATAGGCGATCATCGCCCCGTTGTCGGTGCACAGTGACAGCGGCGGATAAAATATCCGGTACCCGTGCTTTGCGGAGATCTCGCCAAGACGTTCCCGAAGTCGACGATTGGCGCTCACGCCGCCAGCGATGACCAGATGCTTGAGACCGGTCTGTTCGAGTGCGCGCTGGCACTTGATGCGGATGGTGTCCACCACCGCTTCCTGAAAGGCATGGGCGACATCAGACTTGTCCTGGTCAGAGACCATTCCGGCGCTGCCGGGGTCAGATTCAATCGTCTGCAGTGTGTTCATGGTGAACGTTTTCAGACCGCTGAAGCTGAAATCCAGACCCGGTCGATTCGTCATGGGACGCGGAAATTTGAACCTGCCCGGGTCGCCCTGGGCGGCAATCCCTGCAATCGCGGGTCCGCCCGGATAGGGTAGCCCCATCATCTTGGCAACCTTGTCAAAGGCCTCGCCTGCGGCATCGTCCTGGGATTCTCCCAGCAGTTCATACTTCTGGGGTTCCATGCATGCCATCAGCTGGGTGTGACCCCCGGAAACCAGCAGGGCAACGAACGGGTAGGTGGGAATGTTATCCGGATCTGCCAGCTGCGCTGCAACCAGGTGTCCTTCCATGTGATGTATCCCGATTGACGGGATCTTCCAGGCATAGGCCAGCGATTTGGCGACTGAAGCACCTACCAGCAGGGCCCCAACCAGCCCGGGTCCCCGGGTATAGGCAATCGCATTGATATCCTGCTTCTCCAGCCCGCTTTCCTTTATGGCCTGTTGAATCATCGGCAATGTTCGACGGATGTGATCCCGTGACGCCAGCTCAGGTACAACCCCCCCGTACTCGCGGTGCAGGTCGACCTGGCTGAACAGCAGGTTGGAGACAATACCCTCGCCCTCACGATAGATCGCGATGCCTGTCTCATCACAGGAGGTTTCAATACCGAGAACGTTCACTCTTGGCTGGTTTCATTGACTGAGGAGTCGCGTATATTACTGATTTTTCAACAAAATATCCTGCGGCTCTGGCGCTGTCGTATTCAATGTCCGGCTTTGCAATTGGCGGCGTTTGCCGCTAGAATGCGCGACCTTTAGAACTCCTGATTGGAAAACGATCTAGATGCCCTACGTCAAAGTCAAAGAGAACGAGCCGTTCGACGTTGCCCTGCGTCGCTTCAAGCGCTCCTGTGAAAAGGCGGGTATTCTCGCCGAGGTTCGTCGTCGCGAGTTTTACGAGAAGCCGACGGCTGTTCGCAAGAGAAAAGCGGCAGCGGCTGTGAAGCGCCACGCCAAGAAACTGCAGCGTGAATCACGACGAATGGAGCGACTCTACTAGACGAAAGTCCTGCTAGACGCCCTCATGTCTGACTCTCTCCACCAGCGTATCTCCGCTGATGTAAAAACCGCCATGAAAGCCCGCGACAAAGATCGAGTCGCGGCGCTGCGCCTTGTCATGGCGGAATTCAAGCGGGTCGAGGTTGATGAACGCATCGATCTTGATGAAACCCGTATCCTCGCCATCCTCGACAAGATGCTCAAGCAGCGGAAGGATTCTCTGCAGCAGTACCGGGATGCCGGTCGTGACGACCTGGCTGACAAGGAAGCTTATGAGATCGCGGTTATCGAGGAATACCTGCCGGCGCCCCTGTCTGACAATGAGATAACCCGGATGGTCAGTGAGGCCATTTCAGAAGCCGGGGCATCCGGCATGCAGGACATGGGCAAGGTGATGGCGCTCTTGAAGCCCTTTATCCAGGGGCGTGCCGATATGGGCGCGGTCTCTGCCATGGTGAAAAGCCAACTGGCCGGCTGAAATTGAGTTCCCGGCTATTCCCGGAGATTCATGTCCCTGAAATTCATGTCCCTGAACTGATTGGTTCCGTTGCCCCGTCAAATCCTGGTTTCCCTTTCCTCACATAATTGATCTCTTGCACTGAGGGTGGTGCGGTGAGATGCTTTTTCAGACGTTCACTCCTCTTATTCTCGGAACCGCCGGCACGTGATTCCATCGGATTTTATTGACGAAGTACTGGCTCGCACGGATATCGTCGAGATCATTGAGCCTCGCGTTGCATTGAAGAAAACCGGTCAGAACTATACTGGCCTGTGCCCATTCCACAACGAGAAAAGCCCCTCTTTTTCGGTCAGCCAGGACAAGCAGTTCTATTACTGTTTTGGCTGTCAGGCGAGCGGCTCGGCATTGAAGTTCCTGATGGAGTTTGATCGCATGGATTTCGTCTCCGCGGTGGAGTACCTGGCCCAGCGTGCGGGGATGGAAGTGCCCCGATCGGGGGGAGGTGACCCCGAGGCCAGCGCGCGGCGAAAATCCATCTATGAGATCCTGGATCAATGTGCGGCTTTCTACCGGGAGCAACTGCGCAGCCACGAAACCCGGGCGAGAGCCGTGGACTATCTCAAGGGTCGAGGTGTATCGGGTGAAGTCGCGCGGGATTTCTCTCTGGGATATGCCCCGCCGGGCTGGGACAACCTGATGAACAGCCTGTCTACCAGCAACCAGAATCGCCAGCTGCTGATTGATGCGGGCATGTTGACCGACCATCCGGAGGACAACAAGACTTACGACCGATTCAGGGACCGCATCATGTTCCCGATCCGGGACCTGCGGGGTCGGACCATCGCCTTCGGGGGGCGGGTGCTGGAAGGCGATGCCGGTCCCAAGTACCTGAACTCGCCTGAGACGCCGGTGTTCCGCAAGGGGCGTGAACTCTATGGGCTGTACGAGGCGAGTCGTCGGGTCAGGAAACTTGAGCGTTTTCTCGTTGTCGAGGGATACATGGATGTGGTGGCGCTGGCACAGCATGGCATCCCCTACAGCGTGGCAACCCTGGGTACGGCAACCAGCACCGAACACATCGAGCGGATGTTCCGCATGGCACCGCAGATTATCTTCTGTTTCGATGGCGACAGTGCCGGCCGCAATGCGGCCTGGAAGGCGCTGAACAACACCCTGCCAGCGATGGAGGACGGGTGCATCGCCCGATTTATGTTTCTGCCGGATGGAGAAGATCCGGACACACTGATCCGTCAGGAGGGCACCGCTGCCTTCGAGCGGCGCCTTGAAGGTGCGATGGGGCTGACCGAGTTTTTCTTTCAGACGCTTGAGAAAGATCTGGATACCGAAAGTGTGGAAGGTCGAGCGGGGCTCAGCAAGCTGGCGGTTCCCCTGATTCAGCAGCTTCCTGAAGGCGTCATGAAACAGCTGATTCTCGATGAACTGTCCCGACGTACCGGGCTGGCGGTAGAGCGGCTCCAGGAAGCCACCGGACTCAATCGCAGATCTGCTGAACCCCGGGTGGCACCGCAACGCACCAGCCGCCAACTCGAGGCCAGGCAGTCTACCCTGGGTGAACATGCCATCAACATCCTCGTGCGACGCCCAGAGGTCGCCAACCTGCTGGATGAGGATGACCTGGGCAAGCTGAAAGCGGAACCCGAGTGGCAGCTGCTGGTGGAACTTGTGCAGTGGATCCAGCAGAACCCCGGGACCTCGACCATGGTTCTGCTGAGCCACTACCAGGATTCTCCCTATTTTGAGCAGCTCAGGAGGCTGGCGGAAAGAGATCCCATGCTCGACCTGGATCAGCTGTCAGACGAGTTTCTGGACACCCTGAAGAAGATGCTCAGGGCAGAAGATAAGCATCAAAAACAACGGGTTATCGACGAGTTGAAGATGAAGCGATTGTCGGAACTCACCCCGGCAGAGAAAGCCCTGCTGGCCGGGTATTATCGCAGTACGCGCTGAATACTGTAGTTTTCTCCATAATTACCCTGCCTGATGATGGGACTCACCGATGTTCCCGATGTGGAACAGCCCGTGGCCAGTCGTTATAATGGCCGGCTATGTCAATTTCTTGTCCTATTTTCAAAGGGGTCCTATGTCCAGCGGTCTAGCACAGCAGCAACAGTCACGCCTCAAAGAACTGATCAGCCGCGGCAGGGAACAGGGTTACCTGACCTACGGCGAGGTTAATGATCACCTGCCGGACGACATCACCGACCCGGAGCAGATAGAAGACATCATTGGCATGATCAATGATATGGGCATCGCAGTCCACGAGGCGGCCCCCGATGCCGACGAACTGTTACAGGAAGGGGACTCAACGGACGAACTGGCTGCAGAAGAAGCCGCCGCGGTTCTGGTTGCTGTTGAGAATGAAGCTGGCAGAACCACCGATCCCGTGCGCATGTACATGCGCGAAATGGGTACAGTTGAGCTGCTGACCCGGGAAGGCGAGATCGTGATCGCCAAGCGCATCGAGGAAGGTATCCGCGATGTACTGCACGCGGCGGCACAGTTCCCCGGGGTTGTCGAGCTGACCCTGGCAGAGTATGCGGCCACCCAGGAAGAAGAAGGCAAACTCTCTGACCTGCTGATCGGATTCCTGGACCCGGCGGAGTTCGTCGCACCCGCGCAACAGGTCGTACCAGGCCAGCAGAATGACAATGAAGACGCTGCTGAGGAAGATAAAGGTCCGGATGCGGAACTGGCGGCAGAGCGGTTTGCGACGCTGGAGAAGCAGTTCAAGAAAACCATGCGCACAATCAAGAAGCACGGGCGCAGTTCCCCGCAGGGCGCCAAGGAACTGCAGGCGCTGGGAGATGCCTTCCAGTTCTTCAAGTTCGTCCCCAAGCATTATGATGCGGTGGTCGCGATTGCCCGGGATCCCCATACCCAGATCCGGCGCCAGGAACGTCATGTCATGAACACCTGTGTGCGCCGCGCCAAGATGCCGCGCAAGGCCTTCCTGGAAAACTTCAATGGCCATGAAGCAGACCTGAAATGGGTGGGCAAGCAGATCAAGGCAGGCCATGACAAGCTGAAGAAATTCGAAGACTATATCCTGCGGGCCCAGAAGCGTATCAAGCAGGCGTCAGAGGAAGCGGAACTCGAAGTATCAGAGATCAAGGACATCAATCGCAGGATGTCCATCGGCGAGGCGAAAGCCCGTCGTGCCAAGAAGGACATGGTCGAGGCCAACCTTCGTCTGGTGATCTCGATTGCCAAGAAGTACACAAACCGGGGCCTGCAATTCCTGGATCTTATCCAGGAGGGAAACATTGGCCTGATGAAGGCAGTCGACAAGTTCGAATATCGCCGGGGTTACAAGTTCTCAACCTATGCAACCTGGTGGATTCGCCAGGCAATCACCCGCTCTATTGCGGACCAGGCCAGAACCATTCGTATCCCAGTTCACATGATTGAGACCATCAACAAGCTTTCCCGTATCAGTCGCCAGATGCTGCAGGAAATGGGGCGGGAACCGACGCCTGAGGAGCTGGGTGAGCGAATGGAGATGCCGGAAGACAAGGTTCGCCGGGTACTGAAGATCGCAAAAGAGCCGATCTCCATGGAGACACCGATTGGTGACGATGAAGATTCGCACCTGGGTGAAGGCGCTTCCGTTGGTTCACCTATCGATACCGCCACGGATGAGGGGCTTCGTGAAGCCACCCGTGGCGTGCTTTCCGGACTGACCGCAAGGGAAGCCAAGGTGCTGCGTATGCGTTTCGGGATTGATATGAATACAGACCACACCCTTGAAGAGGTAGGTAAGCAGTTTGATGTGACCCGGGAACGGATCCGCCAGATAGAGGCCAAGGCGCTGAGGAAACTGCGGCACCCGAGCCGTTCGGATCACCTGAAGAGCTTCCTCGACTGAAAATCACCTCAGCCTGAAACTGAAAAAGCCCGCATGTTCGCGGGCTTTTTTGGTCGTTGGTACGATATTTTCAGCCGCGCAGCGGCTGAAAAATCGTTGCACACTGATCGGGGGCAAATGTTGGTTTGGGTTATGTGCTTTGAGTGAGAGCGCTCTCGCTGCATCAGAATCGTGTTTGGATAACACGATTCTTCGATACAGCTGTCGCTTGATCGATATTTTCAGCCGCGTAGCGGCTGAAAAATCGTTGGTGGGCCCACCAGGACTCGAACCTGGGACCAA
>JAQCAK010000109.1 GCA_027621895.1 Pseudomonadota bacterium
TCTTCTCGATCAGGATGGCCTTGACCAGGCTGTAATAGTTGCTGGGTTTGACCCCGTAAAGCTTGACCATGTTATCAATCCCGTGAGTTTCGACATTTGAAGAGTGTAGAATAAGCGCTCACCTGAGGAAGTCCAAGATGGCGGATTGCTGCGAAAAAGAGATGGATGTGACGGCCCTGGAGGCCGGCCAGAGAAAGGTGCTGCTGCTGGTGATGATCATCAATTTCTGTACCTTCGGTGGGATGGTTATCGCCTCCTGGCTCAGTCAGTCCTCGGCGCTGCTGTCCGGTACCCTGGATAACCTTGGCGATGCATTGACCTACGCCCTGAGTCTGGCGGTGGTCGGTGCCGGTGTCATGGCGAAAGCCAAAGTCGCCGTGTTCAAGGGACTCCTGATTGGTCTTGCGGCGCTTGGGGTAGCCATACAGATTATCTGGCGCCTGTATCACCTGGACATGCCGCTGGTCACGACCATGGGGATTGCGGCGATTCTCAATCTGCTTGCCAATGGTCTTTGCCTGATGCTGCTCACACCCCACAGGCATGATGATGTAAACATGTCATCGGTCTGGGAATGCTCGCGAAATGATGTCTTTGAAGGTTTGGCGGTCATCGCCACGGCCGGGCTGGTCTGGCTGACCCAATCAGGTATTCCTGATGTACTGGTGGCAACCCTGTTGCTGGCGATGTTCTGTCGATCGGCGTTTCGCGTCATGAGTTCGGGTATCGCTGAATACCAGACTGCGCGGGCGTGATCTTCCGGTCTGGCACCCGATCAGTCGAATACGACCGGTAACGCCGGATTTCTGAAATGCTCGAACGCCAGCTGAATGTGACGCTCAATCGTTCTGCCCTGCGACAGTGCAGGCAGTGCGTCCAGGAAAATAGCGTGCGTCCAGGGTCTCACTGCCTGCTGAAGGCTGCTGCTGACCCGGCCCCGTCTCTGAACACAGAAAGTAGAACTTGTAGAAGTCGCGCACGTCCTGCCGGTACTCATGTTTTGCTTTATGGAACACGCCGATCAGCCTGTCGACGCTCACTTCAATGCAGGCTTCTTCCCTGACTTCCTTGCGGGTGTTTTCCGCGGCGGATAGACCCACGTCCGCGTATCCTCCAGGCAGTGTCCACAGTTGATCGATTTTTTCGCGAACCAGCAGGACCTGGTCGTTGCGGATGACGGCAGCCCGGACATCGATCTTCGGCGTTGCGTAACCCTTGGCAAAATCGGGGAACAGACCTTGCAGCCTGGCCAGCGGAACCTGTCCCAGGTCAGAGATCATGGCAGCAGCGATATCGGCTATCTCCTGGTAGCGCTCCCGGTCGAAATCCGATTCTCCGAAATGCAGGCCTGTCGAGGCCAGGGCATGCAGTCGCTTGGCCCGGGTCAGCCAGGTGTCCTCCATCAGGTCACTCCGCCCGGGGTCTCTCGACGGTCAGTCGCTGAACCAGCGCATTCAGCTGCTGGGTCTGGACTGCATCGACCACGGGCGCCAGTGACTCCAGGCCACCTGGTGCATAGCCGGATACGTTATAGATCTGCACGATTCGTGTTCCCTGGTCGATAGGCTCGAACTTCCAGCTCATTCCGCCGTGCAGGCCCATCAGTTGCAGTGGCCCCAGGCCACCGGTCATCCGGACTTCGGAACCAGGATTGACGAATGTGACCAGCATGTGCAAAACCTCCTGATCGCCATTTTTCTCGCAGAAACAACCGCCAGCGTGAGGGTCGATGGAAAAGTTCTCGGATTTGCCGAACCAGGAATGACTGGCGACCCACCATTCTCCCACTCGGATAAACTGCTGGTACGCGGTTGCTGGTTCGACAGGCACCTCTGCGGTGATACGGAGGTTGAAGCCGCCGGGTCCCTGGTTCAGCACCTCGGCCCTTGAGACCGAGGCTACGATAAAGAGCAGCATCAGCAGGAAAGTTTTCGCGATATTTTTCATCATAGCTCGATCTCCATGAATGCCTGCCAGGCTGGATCCATCTTGTTCCGCCATTTCTGCATGAGAGGTGAGCTGGCGGATTCTTCATCGAATCCTCTTCGATGAGTCAGGTACTGGTACATGAACGCGGAGGCCCTCGCATTGACAGCGCAATGCACCCAGACCTTTTTCTTCTGAAGCACGTCCATGATGCCGACGAATTCTTCCAGGTGCTCTCTCTCAGGTTCCTCGAACGGTACCGGGATGTTGATATAGTGCATGCCAAGTGAAGCGACGATGCTGCCTTCCTCGGCGATGGCGTTCTCGGAATCGTGCATGGCAAGATTGATGACGACCTCGTAGTTATCGTCAGCGATAGCGAACAGCTGGGCACGATCCGGTTGACCGGATGATGCAATCAGGTCGGTGAACTGATGGTAGTTGACCGGTGGATTTTTCATCTGTGTTCCCGTCAGATAGTGCCGGCTGCGCGCAGGCGATCAATGTCCGGACCGGTATATCCGATCCGTTTGAGTATTCTGTCTGTATCAGCCCCCAGCAGGGGTGGCCCGGATGTTGTCTGAGGTCCGTCCACATTCGTCACATACCCAGCCTGTGCCACGGTGACATCGCCGTCCTCGGGGTAGGGTGAGGGCAGGGTCACAAAAGCGTTCCTTCCCTCGAACTGCGGATCTCCTGCCACATCAGCCAGTGCCTTGATTTCAGCCACAGGAATGCCAGTGTGCCTCAGCCGGTTTATCCATTCCCCGGTTGATCGGGTTTTAAGGACTTTGCTGATGGCGGTGATAATGGCCTCGGGATGCTGCAGTCTCGCGTTCGGCGAGCTGTACTCGGGCTGCGCAAGCATGTCGGACAGGCCCAGTTCGCCGAACAGTGTTTCAACCTGGTGCTGCTGCAGCGCAGTAATCTGGATGTACCCATCCCGGGTAGGATAGGTATCAGCGGTGGGTTGTCCGGTTGGTGAGCCGTTGCCTTTCAGGCCGACCAGCTTGCCCTGGTTCAGGTAGTTGCTGAACTGGGCGGCCTGCATGATCACGGCAGTGTCCATCATCGAGACGTCAAGGAACTGGCCCTGGCCTGTTTTTGCCTTTCGGTGCAATGCCGCGGAAATGGCAAAGGCTGCATTGAGTGCGGTGGACATGTCCACAGGCATATATCCCGTTCGGGTTGGCCCCGTTGCCGGGTGACCCGTCTGTGACATCATGCCGCTGGCAGCCTGGATCGCACCATCGTAGGCCGCTTCATTTGCCTTCGGTCCGGTCTGTCCATATCCGGTAATGGCGCAGTAGATCAGGTCGGGTTTAATTGCGCTGAGAGCCTCGTAATCGAGTCCCCTCCGTTTCATCGTACCGGTCCTGAAATTCTCGACCACCACATCCGCGTCTGCGACCAGTCGGCGAACGATCTCCGCTGCGGCCTCGTCCTTCAGATTCAGGGTCATGCTCTGCTTGTTCAGGTTGACGGTCATGAACGCCGCAGACATCAGTGGATTGTCAGTCTCGTTCATCAGTTGGCGGGTCTGGTCTCCCATGCCGGGCTGTTCGATTTTGATGACTTCTGCACCAAGCAGCGCGAGCTGCATGACAGCGAATGGCCCGGCAAGCACCTGGGTCAAGTCGAGAATGCGAATGCCCTCGAAGGCTCTCATGTGGGTATTCTGCCTCTCAGAAGTTGGCGTAGCCGCCGTCAATGAGATAGGTTTCTGCCGTGTGATAGTTGCTGGCGTTGCTCATGATGTAGACCGCGATGCCGGCAAAGTCTTCCGGTTGGCCCCAGCGTCGCATGGGTATGCGTGGCATCACATTGTCGACGAAACGATCCCAGTTAAAAGAAGCCTCTGTCATGTCGGTTTCGATCCAGCCCGGCAGAATGGTGTGTGCCGTGACGCCATAGCGAGCATATTCAACCGCCAGCGCCTTGGCCATGGTGATCAGCCCGCCCTTGGTCGCGGCATAGTGTTCGCCCTTGGCCTGGCCTGACACGGCTGCCAGGCTTGAAGTGCCAATCAGCCTGCCAAATTTGTCACCTGCCTCTGCGCGTTCGCGCATATGTGTTGCGGCGCAGCGGAAGGTATAGAAGACACCATCAAGATTGACCTTCATGATTCGATCCCACTCTGCGGTGGTCATCTGGTCGAAGGAATCCGCACGCCCACCGACACCAGCATTGGCGAAGCAGCCATCAACTCGACCATGGGTTGCCAGGGTCTGCTTGAAGCATGACTTCACGGCTGCCTCATCAGATACATCGCATTGCAGTGCGGAGACTCTGGGGCCGTACGCTTTTAGCACCTCAAGGGCCCGGGCGTTTTTCTCGGTATTCGTGCCCCAGATTGCAACCTCGCAACCCTGTGATGCCAGACCCTCTGCCATGCCGAGTCCAATACCGCCGTTGCCACCGGTGATCAGGGCTACACGGCCGGTCAGATCGAACAGGTTCTTAATCATGATGCTTCCCAGTATTTGTCCTTGAGTAGTCGTTTGTACAATTTGCCTGTTGGATGCCTTGGCAGGGCTTCCATGAAGTCGATGGTCCTGGGGCATTTGATATGTGAGATCTTCTCGCGCGCATAGGCGATCAGTTCTGCTTCCAGCGCCGGTCCTGCATCCGCCATGTCAACGGGCTGTACGACTGCCTTCACTTCTTCACCGAATTCTTCGTTGGGAATGCCGAATACCGCCACATCCATGACCCGGGGATGTGTAATGAGTGCGTTCTCGGTTTCCTGCGGATAGATATTCACGCCACCTGAAATGATCATGAAAGACTTTCGGTCTGTCAGGTATAGATATCCGTCTTCATCCAGGTAGCCGATGTCCCCCAGGGTTGTCCAGCCTTCCTGGGAGCGGCTTGCGCTGGTTTTGGTCTCGTCTCCCAGGTATTCGAATTTTCCGCCGCCTTCAAAGTAGACGCCGCCTGCTTCACCTGTCGGCAGTTCTTTGCCGTCGTCATCCAGGATATGAACCTTGCATTCCGCCGAGGGCCGGCCGACAGAACCCTTGTGCTGCAGCCATTCTTCCGAAGTGATTGTTGTCGACCCGTTACCTTCGGTGCCCGCGTAGTACTCGTAAATAATAGGCCCCCACCAGTCGATCATCTGTTCCTTGACGGTCACCGGACAGGGTGCCGCCGCATGGATCGCAACCCGATGCGAGTCCAGCCGATAGCGGTGCCTGACATCTTCAGGCAGCTTCAGCATTCTGACAAACATGGTGGGTACCCACTGGCTGTGGGTGACCCGGTGTCTTTCTATCAGTTCCAGGGCTCTTTCTGAATCATAGTGCTCCATCACCACACAGACACCACCATCTCTCAAGACGGTCATGGTGAAGCCCAGTGGGGCTGCGTGATACAGAGGGGCAGGCGACAGGTAGACGGAGTCTTCATTGAACCCATAGCGGGTGGTTCTGGACAGATACACCGGGTCCGGTTCTCCCCAGGCCATGGTCGGCAGCGGTTTTTTCACTCCCTTGGGCCGGCCGGTGGTTCCTGATGAATACAGCAGGCTCTGGCCGTAGGACTGATCGCTGATCTGTGTTGTCGGCTGTTCCCGGATTGCAGCTTCGAAGGATTCGGCGCCCGCGGTTGTGCCGTCAACCATGTAGCAGTTCGGATTGTTGCGCAGCTTTTCCCGAAACCCATGGAACGTCTCAGTCAGGTGAGCAGAAGTGATCAGAACCTTCGCACCACAGTCGTTAATGATGTATTCCACCTCGTCTGCCTGCAGTCGATAGCTGATGGCGGTGAAATACAGGCCTGATCGCATGGCGCCCCAGCAGATCTTGAAGAAGGCGGGATGGTTTTCCAGGCAGAGTGCAATTGAGTCTCCACGCTGAAGGCCGAGCGAGCGAAACAGGTGGGCAATCCGGTTCGAATCATCTTCGAGTTCGCCGTAGCTGATAGTCTGTCCGGATTCCGCCATGACGTATGCGGTTTTATCTCGTTGGTAATGACCTGGATACATATGCGCTGACCTTAATAAGCGGGCAGTCGTTCCCTGTGAAACGGGAGCGAATCGATGAAGGCTCAAAGGATAGCGGAATCGTCCACGGTTGGTAAGCAGCTGTCATTGATGGATCAATTAGCTTGACCAGGCTGCGATCATTGCTGAATCTAGGCGCATTGGCGACAGAGGGGCTGAGGCCAGAGGAATTGAGTTATGCCGGAACCACGTCTTCTACCGGATGCACAGGTCAGTGAGAAGCCACTGGACCAGCTGGGCTGGGTGGGTGTTGATCGCGAGGACCCGGCCATCGAGTCATTGCGCGATTATCTTTCGCGCAACAATGGCATCAGGGGCCTTGAGACGGTTGCACCTGGCGAGGTTGAACGGGCCGTCCGGCTTTTTCACAGGGATGGCTTCGTCGTGGTCAGGGATGCGTTGACTGAAGTGCAATTGCAGACCCTGCGCGCGGGGTGTGACCGCGTGATCCATGAAATCCTGGCGATGGACAGAAACCGCCGGGGAAATCGCGGTTCCCATCGCTATTCCTTCGGCAGCGCCAGTCGAACCGGCGAACTGCTGCATCATCCGGAATGGGCGATGCTGATCGATCTGCCGACGGTCACCCCCATTCTGACCGGGATCTTTGGCGCCACTTCCTACATGTGCAACGGCGGAGCAGGTGATTTTTGCCTGCCAGGTGCGGTGGAATACCAGCGCCTGCATTCGGATATGAGTGATCGTGTTCAGCTGAAGTCGGGTTACCATGGCTCGTT
>JAQCAK010000110.1 GCA_027621895.1 Pseudomonadota bacterium
CGAGGAGTACCTGCTGGACCTGGACAAGATCCCGGGCGAGGCGATAACCGATGAGATAACTCACCTGCGTACCTGGCAGGTAGATCCGGTCGCCCTTCGCTGGCCACTGACCAGTTTTATGGATAGCAGCGATGTCATGGCGGGATTACCCTCGAGTCGGGGCACCTTCGAAACCCGGGGAGACATGGTCGAGCACTGTCATCTTGAGTTCAGGGGCGAGCAGTATCTGCTGGTAAAGCAGTTCGACGAGCACCTGGGTCAGGTGATGCTGCTGGGATCGTCACGGGATGCAGATGGCCGATCGCTCATCGCCGCGGTGAATGGCCTGACAGAATGAGTGCAGGCTGGCAGCTGCCTGCAGATCTGTGCGCGGTGGCAGTGTCCCACCGCCACAGATGCGCACGGTACCCGTTCATTTCGCAGTATGTTACATCGCGCCGTAGTTGGGACCGCCAGTACCTTCCGGGACGACCCAGTTGATGTTCTGGGCGGGGTCCTTGATGTCACAGGTCTTGCAGTGAATGCAGTTCTGCGCGTTGATCTGGAACTTCTTCTCACCGCTTTCTTCTTCCACGATTTCGTAGACGCCCGCGGGACAGTAGCGCTGCGCGGGTTCGTCGTACAACGGCAGGTTGGATGTAATCGGTAGTCTCGGATCTGCCAGCTGCAGATGGCAGGGCTGGTCTTCCTCATGGTTGGTGTTGGTCAGGAACACGGAAGACAGCTTGTCGAACATCAGCACGCCATCCGGTTTCGGGTAGTTCGGTTTGCGGGATTTCGAGGCCAGCTTGAGTTTGCTGTGATCGGGAGCCGGGTCGGTCATTGTGAATGGCAGGCGACCCCGGAAGATGTACTGGTCGACCCAGGCAAACGCTGCACCGAAAAACAGTCCCAGCTTGTGCTGGGCCGGCATGATGTTCCTGGCCGTGTACAGCTCGTCATGCAGCCAGGAATTTTTGTAGGCAAGGGTATAGTTTTCAAGCTCTGTGCCGCCGGTGGCGCCACCCTTAACGGCCTCGTAAACGGCCTCTGCGGCAAGCATGCCGCTTTTCATGGCGGTGTGTGAGCCTTTCTGCTTCAGGTTGTTCAAAAAGCCTGCATCGTCACCGACCAGCAGGCCACCGGGCATGGTGAGTTTAGGCAAAGCCTGGTAACCGCCCTTGACCACGGCTCTCGCACCATAGGAAACCCGTTTGCCACCTTCAAGAAACTGGCGGATCACCTTGTGTTGCTTGAAACGCTGGAATTCGTCAAAGGGACTCAGGTGCGGATTCTTGTAACCCAGGTCAATAATCAGGCCGACGACAACCTGGTTATTCTCCATGTGATAAAGGTATGAACCGCCGAGTGTCTCGCCGGGAAAATGTCCCAGTGGCCAGCCAACAGTATGCATGACCTTGCCGGGTACATGTTTGGCAGGATCGATTTCCCAGGTCTCCTTGAAGCCGATACCGTAGTGCTGGGTATCGCTGTCCTTGCGCAGATCGAACTTCTCCATCAGTTGCTTGCCCAGGTGACCACGGCAGCCCTCGGCAAAGATGGTGTACTTGGCATGAAGCTCATAGCCGGGCTGGTAGGTAGACTTTTGCTCGCCATCGGCACCAATACCCATGTCGCCGGTCGCCACACCCTTGAGAGAGCCGTCCTCGTTATACAGGACCTCGCTGGCTGCAAAACCCGGGAACAGCATCACACCCAGTTCCTCTGCCTTCTCGCCAAGCCAGCGGCACAGGTTGCCGAGGCTGATCGCATGGCTTTCACTGGAGTTGTGCAGGGCAGGGGGAATGAATATACCGGGCAGTCGCAGGCCCTGCTTTTCGTCGGTCAGGTAGTAGACGTCATCCTCGGTGACCGGGTTGTTAACCGGGGCACCCTGTTCTTTCCAGTCGGGTATCAGTTCGTCCAGGGCGCGGGGTTCGAAGACAGCGCCTGACAGAATATGAGCGCCGATTTCGGAACCCTTTTCCACGAGACAGACAGTGAATTCTTCACCGGCCTCAACTGCGAGCTGTGCGAACCGGATGGCCGCGGAAAGTCCCGCCGGGCCGCCACCAACGACGACCATATCGAATTCCATGGACTCTCTTTCCATGCGCTGTCTCCTCAAATCCAGATGTCTGTCAAAAGTAACCGGTTATTGTATGTAAGGCGGGGCACAGAAGGAAACAACTGTCCTGTATCTGTCCCTATAGCCAGTCAATTAAGCTACTGATTTTACACAATTTTCAGTATTTTTGTGCAGTTGCACACTATTGATTATACCCATGATTACCGGCAGAATACGCGCTTTCCTACAAACCGACTGAAAATGTGACGGCGTCGTACGTCGTGTGATCATCTTCAGGCACAAGATTTACAACACGATTAGAGGGTTCGCATGAAAGTTCTCGTAACTGCCAAGCGTGTTGTCGACTACAACGTGAATGTTCGCGTGCTGTCAGACAACTCCGGCGTCGATCTAAATAATGTGAAGATGTCTGTTAACCCCTTCGATGAAATCGCCATCGAAGAGGCAGTACGTCTTAAAGAAGCTGGTACGGCAGATGAAGTCGTTGTGGTTTCAATTGGTCCTGCATCTGCCGCAGAGCAGATCCGCACTGCGCTGGCACTGGGTGCCGACCGGGGTATCCTGGTAGAGACCGATGAGGATGTGCAACCCCTGGGTATCGCCAAGGTACTCAAAGCCATTGTAGAGAAGGAAGCGCCTGGCCTGGTCATTACCGGCAAACAGGCTATCGATGGCGACAACAGCCAGACCGGCCAGATGCTGGCGGCTCTCACCGGTATGCCTCAGGCGACGTTTGCATCAGAGGTTGTGATCAACGACGGTTCCGCCACGGTGACCCGCGAGATCGATGGCGGGCTTGAGACGATTACGGTTAACCTGCCTGCGGTTATCACCACAGACCTGCGTCTGAATGAACCGCGCTATGCCTCTTTGCCGAATATCATGAAGGCCAAGAAGAAGCCGATGGACAAGTACACACCAGCAGACCTGGGTGTTGATGTCACCCCGCGCGTCAAGACGCTCAAGGTTACGCCGCCACCCGAACGCCAGGCCGGCATCATTGTTGAGTCTGTAGAACAACTGGTCGACAAACTGAAGAACGAAGCCAAGGTGATCTCATGAGCATTCTAGTAGTAGCAGAACACGATAATGATTCCATCAAGCCGCCAACACTGGTCGGTGTCGCGGCTGCGGCTGCGATTGGTGGTGACATTGAGGTGCTGGTTGCAGGTGCAGGTTGTGCTGCAGCCGGGGAAGCCGCGGCAAAGATTGCCGGTGTCAGCAAGGTGCTGGTTGCCGATAACGCGGCCTATGAGCATTTCCTCGCAGAGAACATCGCAGCGCTGGTTGCTGAAATCGGCGGTAACTATTCCCATATCCTGACGGTGACAACCACCTCCGGCAAGAATTACATGCCCCGGGTCGCTGCACTGCTTGATGTAGCCCAGATATCCGATATTTCCGGTGTGGTCAGTGAGGATACCTTCGAGCGTCCAATTTACGCTGGTAACGCGATTGCCACGGTACAGAGTTCGGATGCCATCAAGGTCATCACGGTGCGTGGTACGGCATTCGATCCGGTCGCTGCCGAGGGTGGCAGTGCCACGGTTGAGAATCTGGATATCGTCAAGGACCTGGGTATCTCAAAATGGGACAAGGCCGATATCGTCAAGCTTGAGCGTCCGGAACTGACCTCCGCCTCCATTATCATCTCTGGTGGTCGTGGCATGCAGAACGGCGAGAACTTTGCCTTGCTGGAATCAGTTGCTGACAAGCTGGGTGCTGCGATTGGCGCATCACGGGCAGCGGTTGACGCAGGCTTTGTACCGAATGACATGCAGGTTGGCCAGACGGGCAAGATCGTGGCGCCGGACCTGTACATTGCAGTCGGTATCAGCGGTGCCATTCAGCACCTCGCAGGTATGAAAGACTCCAAGGTTATTGTGGCCATCAACAAGGACGAGGATGCACCGATCTTCCAGGTCGCAGACTACGGGCTTGTCGCGGATCTGTTCAAAGCCGTCCCTGAGCTGGACTCAATGCTGTAACACCATCTGTCATCCTGAGGTGAGCAAAGCGCGCCGAGGGATCTCGCTCCAGCAAAGCCCCCTTAACCGGGGGCTTTTTTGTTGCCTCGGACAGCTGAACGGGTTGTACTACCGGAAACGGATATCCTGAACCAGACATCGGCTCACCTGGAGACAACATGAAAACAGCGAGGCAATGCATCCTTCTATTGGTAGTGGCCACTTTTCTCTCGGCCTGCGTGAATTCGCCGGACACGGAACCACCACTCAGGCTTTACGTCATGGATTGCGGCTCACTGCGTTTTGACGACGTCACGTCTTTCGGCCTGACCAACGACGAAACACCGGTGAGGGAAATGTTTGTACCCTGTTACCTGGTGGATCATCCTGATGGCCAGTTGCTCTGGGATGCCGGACTGGATCCCGCCATCGTTGGCCAGGGTGACGTGGAGCTTCAGCCCGGCGCGCTCATGCGTTACGACAGATCAGTGATCGACCAGCTGGCTGATATTGGTTATTCGCCAGCTGATATTGACCTGATAGCGCTTTCCCATCTTCACTTTGACCATGCCGGTGCCGCCAATTATTTTCCCGTAGCCCGTCTGCTGATTCAGGATACGGAATACAGGGCGGGTTTCCTGAACTATGCTGACAATCCGATCTTCAATTACGACTACTACCGTGAGCTGGCCGATAATCCCAGGCTCATTCTCGAAGGCGACCACGATGTTTTTGGCGACGGGCGGGTCAGGATCATGAGCACCCCCGGTCACACGCCGGGACACCAGGTGCTGTTCCTGGATCTTGAGGAAACCGGGCCGCTGGTTCTATCCGGTGATCTTTACCACTTCCGCTTCAGTCGCACACACCACCGGGTGCCGGTATTCAATACCAGTGCGGAGCAGACCCTCGAATCCATGGACAGGGTAGAAGCCTTTCTGGCAGAAACCGGCGCCACCTTCTGGATCGAGCACGACAGCGAACTTGCGAAAACGCTGAAGCTGGCACCGTCCTTCTATGACTAGCGCGCGGCAGGGAAAAGGAGACACTTCGATGCAGTTGCCAACGGCGGAACAATGGGCGGAGCGATGCCGCGTAGACGGTGAGTTCATGCTGGCTGCCCGTTACTGGCAGGGCGGTATCCGGCTGACGGTGGGTGACAGGCAGCTGGCAGTGTCAGTGAACGAGGGGCAGCCCACTGCGTCGAGTCTGCCGGCAACGGGTGTCATCGGACTTTCCGGATCCGAGTCGGTCTGGGAAAAAGTGCTGGCGGCAGTACCGTCGCGTTTCAACAACGATGCGATGGCAAACATGATGCAGGGCCAGGGGTTGGCCCTGCAGTCTGATCGGGTTGTTTTTGCCCAGTACTATGCAGCAGCCACGCGGGCGATTGAACTGCTGCGTCCCCGTATCGATGCCGGTGATATCCTGGCCCACGATACCAGGGACGAGGGTGTGTTTGATGCCCCCGCGGGTCGGTACGTGCATCTCAACCTCATCGGCCAGACACACCGCGTCTATTTTGAAGAAGCGGGAGAGGGCATCCCTGTGCTCCTCCAACACACGGCTGGCTGTCATGGCAGCCAGTGGCGACACCTGTTTGAAATGCCGGAGATCACCTCCCGGTTCAGGCTCATCGCCTATGATCTGCCTTTCCATGGGAAGTCCCTGCCGCCTGTGGGACAGCCATGGTGGACCGAGCAGTACCTGCTGAAAGGAGAGTTCCTGAGATCGGTGCCCCGGGCAATGAGCCGTGTACTGGGGCTGGACCGTCCCGTGTTTGTGGGTTGTTCGGTAGGTGGACTGCTGGCGCTTGATCTGGCGCACAAGCATCCCGGGGAGTTTCGAGCCGTGGTGGCGCTGGAAGGCGCGCTGGAAATACCCGGGAAAATGGAAGACAGCCAGGAGTTCTGGCATCCCCAGGTCAGCAATGAATACAAGGCTCGATTGATGGAAGCGCTGATCTCACCGACCTCTCCCGTGCACTATCGCAAGGAAACCAGTTTCATCTACGCTGCAGGCTGGCCCCAGGTGTTCCTGGGGGATCTCTACTATTATATGAATGAACTGGACCTGCGACAGCTGGCGCCGGAAATTGATGCGTCCCGGATCGGGATCCATATTCTGTCGGGAGAATACGATTGTAGCGGTACTGTGGAACTGGGCCAGGCGGCGCACCAGGCCATTCCCGGTTCAACCTGGCAGGAGATGAAAGGCGTTGGCCATTTCCCGATGAGTGAGAATCCGGAAGTGTTCAAATCCTACCTGTTGCCCGTACTGGACCAGATTGCCTCCACGTCCGGGTGATTCAGCAATCATGTGGACAGGCACCAACCACTCACCGGATTTTTTTCCACCTATTTGTACCAGGGAAAACTTGAATGAATCGTCAATTTTCTACACTGAATATCAGGAACGAGGGCGCAGTTCGCATCGTTGAACTGGATCGACCCGAGGCCCTTAATGCTTTCAGCGGTCAGCTGATGGATGACCTTGCGGATGCGTTTATCGAGGCGACCAGCGACGGGGCGGTCAAAGTGCTGTTGTTGACCGGCGCAGGGAAGGCATTTTCAGCTGGCGCGGATCTCAATGAGATGGGCCGGCAGGCT
>JAQCAK010000111.1 GCA_027621895.1 Pseudomonadota bacterium
AATGCGCCCCAGGGTCCATCCAGCACCTGCCAGGCCTGGATCGAGATGGCTGGCGGAATGGTGGGATGCAGGGCCGGCGGCAGCAGCGCCTCGCGGGACGCCTTCCTCATTTCCAGGGTCACCTGCAGGCAGTACACCTCGGGAAACAGCACGGCCTGGTCGAGAAACGCCTCGATGGTCGGCGCATCCGCCGCCAGCTGGGTGATATCCGCGGTACCTGTGAGCATCTCAGGCCTCCCCTGCAAAGGCTGGCCGGGTCGCCGGTGTATAGACCTGGCTGTTGTCGGGATCCCTGAACTTTGGCATCACCTCGGTTGCAAACAGTTTCATGCTGTCGATCACCTGCTGCTGGGGAATCATTTCCATGGCGTTCAGCAGGAAATTGATCCCTGTGACCCCGATGGATTCCCACTTCCGAATTACACTGATCAGGTGCTCGGGGTCACCCACGCCGACACCTTCCGGCAGACCCTTGGCCAGGCTGGGATCATCGGCCGGTGGCTTTTTCGGTTTCATGGCGGCACCGGCATTGCCCAGGGTCTGGTAAGCGCGGGTGGGATAGGCTTCACGCGTCCACAGCAGGTGCGAGTTCGCGACGTTGAAAGCTGTCACCATGGGGACGCCCACATCCCGTGCCAGCCGGTAATCCTCATGGCAGTAGAGAAAGTTCATGGTGTGAACCTGGTCGTTGATGAAGCCCCCGACCGGGTCACACTGCTGGATACGCCGGTGATATTCCTTCGTGCGTCGTTCCTGTTCCTCGTAGCCGGCGGACGAGACACCCAGGCAACCCAGGCCGCGTTCCGCGGCGTCCAGTTCGGTGCCGGGTGAAGTCACCGTCACCCACATCGGTGGATGGGGATCCTGCAGGGGTTTCGGCAGTACGTTACGGGCGGGCATGCTGAAGGCCTTGCCCTGCCATTCGAACTCATCCTGCATCCACATCTTCGGCAGCGCCCGGACAAACTCTTCCCAGGTGATCTTGGTGTCGTCCGGGTTAACGCCAAACCCGCCCAGTTCTGTCCAGGTGGAAGACCTGGCCGTACCCAGCTCCAGCCGGCCGCCGGAGATAATGTCCAGCACCGCTGCGCGCTCGGCAACCCGCACCGGATGATTCATTTCGGGGACACACACCACGGCACCATGACCAATGCGGATTCGCCGGGTCTGGGCCGCCACCGCGGTCAGGAACACCTCCGGCGCGCTGCAATGGGAATACTCTTCAAGAAAATGATGTTCCACGGCCCAGACGTGATCGAAACCCAGTTCATCCGCCAGTCGGCACTGCTCCAGTGCATTGTGGTACACGAGCCACTCGTTTTCCCGAGAAAAAGGCCTGGGTGTAGACAGTTCAAAAAAGATGCCGAATTTCATGCCGGACTCCTGTTGTTCAGATTCCTTTAACCGGGCATCCGCCCTGGATCAGTAACTTCTTGCCACGATGTAGTCAGCTATCCAGTGCAGACCATCAGCAGCGCCTTCCAGCCTGGCCAGCGCCTGTCGCGCGGCCGCCAGTTCATCGTCCATTCGCAGGCGGGCTTCATCCAGACCCAGGATGCTGACAAAGGTTGATTTGTCACTTGCCTCATCCGAGCCTGCCGGTTTACCCAGGGTCGCGGTTGATGCTTCCACGTCGAGAATGTCATCCCGCACCTGGAATGCCAGGCCGATATGCCGGCCAAACGCACCGAGATCGTCACCGGATGCCCGGTTGTCAGCGGCAGCAACTACCATCTGCAGGCTGGCCTCGATCAGGGCGCCGGTTTTGCCCCGGTGCATCTGTTCCAGTTCATCCAGGCCCAGTGACCGGGTTTCGCCTTCCAGATCAATGGCCTGCCCGCGGATCATGCCGCTTGCACCCGCCGCACGGGCCAGGATCGAGACCCATTCGACACGACAGGCCGCAGGCACATCACCCGCTGTCGCCAGTGTTTCGAATGCCAGTGTCTGCAGCGCGTCCCCGACCAGGATGCCCGTCGCTTCATCGAACACCTTGTGTAGGGTCGGCTTGCCACGACGCAGGTCATCATCGTCCATGGCCGGCAAATCGTCATGGACCAGGGAGTAAACGTGGGTCAGTTCAATCGCGACAGCAGGGATGTCAGCCACTTCCAGTGGCACATCAAGCAGATCGGCCACGGCGTAGCACAGCAGCGGGCGGATGCGCTTGCCCTCGGTGGCAATCGCGTAACGGATGGCTTCCGCCAGGCGCCCGCTGGCAGGAATGCCCGCCTCCACCTGGCGATGCATGGCCTGCTCGACTCTTGTCCGCAGCGAGTCGACACGGCTTTCAAAAGGCGGCCTGTTTGATTGATGATTCATGCCCGTATCGTATCGCCTGCAGCAATGACATGACAGCGTGAGCATCAACCGGTGATCGTGTATCCTTCGCAGGCTCAGGGCCGGGTCAGGTCTTGACTGAACCGGAATCCAAGATGACCAATTCTGTAACTGTGAGCGCCGCGTCCAACATCGCCCTGGTGAAATACTGGGGCAAGCGCGATACCGCTGCCAATGATCCGGCCACGGCCTCGCTTTCCATTGGCCTCGAAGACCTGCGCACGACGACGACCATCGGATTTTCAGACGCTGGCGACGACCAGGTCATCTCACCAATGAATGAGGCGTCAACCGCGCGCCTGATCCGGTTTCTGGACCGGGTACGCGAGACCTGGAACATCGACAGAAACTTCAGCATCGAAACCAGCAACAACTTCCCCACGGGCTCGGGCCTGGCATCCAGTGCATCGGGCTTCGCGGCACTGGCGCTGGGGATCAACCAGTTGCTGGGCCTGGAACTCTCCGGCATGGAACTTTCCCGACTGGCCAGGCGCGGTTCGGGTTCCGCGGCGCGATCTGTTTATGGCGGTTTCGTCGAGGTAATTCCCTCGGACGACGCCTGGGCGAACCGCATACTGCCGGCGGACGAATGGCCGCTCAGCGTCATCGTGGCCATCACCAGCGAAGCCAGCAAGCAGACCGGTTCGACGGAGGCCATGCAGATCAGCGCGGATACCTCGCCTTTTTACAAGCAATGGCTCGCCACCCACCAGCACGATATGACCACCGCAAAGGCTGCCATAGAAGCCAGGGATTTCGCCGCACTGGCAGCTGTCAGCGAACACAACTGCCTGAAAATGCATGCGACCATCATGACGGGCCAACCCAGTGTGCTGTACTGGCTGCCGGCGACCGTGGCTGTCATGCACCAGGTCCTGGCCCTGCGCGAAGCCGGTATCCCCGCGTTTTTTACCATTGATGCGGGCAGCCAGGTGAAAGTCATCTGCCAGGCTGGCGACGCCGATCGCGTGAACCAGTCGATCTCGGCGGTCGATGGCGTGATCCGAACCCTGGTCACAAGGGTCGGGGGCGAACCGCTCATCTCTGTCGCATGAGCTGTTGATTATGAGCTCTTTGTTATGAGTAAGGCGGAACAGACAGCCAGCGCCCCGGGCAAGCTGTTCCTGATTGGCGAGTACGCTGTGCTGGAAGGTTATCCCGCCACGCTCATACCCGCGCCCCAGCGGGCACGGGTATCGCTCACACCGAGTCGTGGGGATGGCGAGGTGGTTTCCAGAACCACGACGGAAACCCGCAAACCCCTGGCAACGGCACTGTTAACCGAACCCCTGCTGGCGGCTGTTGTCAGCGTCCTTGAGTGCAGCGCCGCCCTTGAAAAACGCAGGCTGGTGATGGATACGCGGGAGTTTTTCCGCGACGGCAGCAAACTGGGCCTGGGTTCAAGTGCGGCACTCACTGCCGCCCTGGTGCGTCTGCTCGGCAACACCCGGGACCCTGCGGTGCTGGTCGACACCGCGATCCGCAGCCATCGCCGGTTCCAGGACGGCAAAGGCAGCGGTGCAGATATCGCGCTGTCTGTCTTCGGCCAGCCGGTCTGTTTTTCGAGGACCAGCGATCAGATGAACGACGGCGCAACGACGGAAACCGTCAGCCTGCCCACCGATTTTCATATCCTGGCGATCTGGACTGGCCAGTCAGCCTCCACCACCGACTACCTGACGCGGATGCAGCAATGGCGCGCGCAGCACCCGGAAACCTACGAGCAGCAGATCGACCACCTGGGTTCGCTGGCCACACGATTCCGCGGCCTGTTGCTGGACACGGAAAGCCGGGATGCAGCAAATACCGGGGTCAGTGCCGCGTTGCTGGCGACGATCGCTGAATACAACCAGGCGTTGAAATCATTTTCGGCCATTTCCGGCACGGATTTTTACAATCAGGTCCACGTTGCACTGCAAAAAAAGGTAGAATCAGCGCGCTGTACGTACAAGCCGTCGGGCGCGGGTGGAGGAGACTTTGGCCTTGCCTTCAGCGAGGATCTGCAGGTGTTGAACCAGCTGGCTGACCAGCTGAAACGCGAGGGTTGTTACCTGGTGCCATTGACGCGGGACGTACCTGACAAGTCGTCGTAATCACTTGGAGTAGTCATGGAAAAAGTCCGGTTCCCCGGGTTCTACAAGCTGTCTATCGGGGAAAGACTGAAGAAGGTCAAGGAACACGGGTTGCTGTCCGACGAGGATATCGCCGCCCTGCGTGACGGTCATCACGTCCTGCCACCGTCCCGCGCTGACAAAATGATAGAGAATGTTATCGGAGTGATGGGCCTGCCACTTGGCCTGGGCCTGAATTTCCGGGTGAACCAGAAGGACTACCTGGTACCGCTGGTCGTCGAGGAACCTTCCATCGTCGCGGCCCTCAGTTCGGCCGCCAAAATATTCCTGACCTCCGGGGGTATCGAATCCCACTGCGAAGAATCCCTGCTGATCGGCCAGATCCAGGTGGTCAATCCACCCGACGCCGACCAGGCTGCCACGCAGATCCTGTTCCACAAGCAGGAACTGATCGACAAGCTCAACGATCTGCATCCCAACATGGTTAAACGTGGTGGCGGTGTCAAAGACATCGAGGTCCGGATCTTCGAGCAGACCGACAAGAACCCCCTGATGCTGATCGTTCACATTCTGGCGGACACCTGCGATGCCATGGGTGCCAACATCATCAATACCATGTGCGAGGAAATCGCCGCCGACATCGAGGCCCTGACCGAGGGTCGGGTCTTCCTGCGCATTCTGTCGAACCTGACTGACCGCTCGGTCGTCCGGGCCCAGGTTCGTATCAGCCCTTCTCAACTGGAAGGCAAAGGCTACTCCGGTGAAGAAGTCCGCGACGGTATCATCCTTGCGTCCCAGTTCGCGGAAGTTGACCCCTACCGCGCCGCGACCCACAACAAGGGCATCATGAACGGGATTGATCCGGTCGCAATTGCCACCGGTAATGACTGGCGTGCCATTGAGGCCGCCGCCCATGCCTACGCCGCCCGGGACGGCCGGTACACGTCCCTCACCCGCTGGTTTGCCGATGAAGACGGTAACCTCGTGGGTACCATAGAAATTCCCCTGAAGGTCGGTATCCGCGGTGGCTCACTGGAAGCCAACGACACGACCATGATCAGTTACCGCATGCTGAATCTGGGCAGCGCCCGGGAACTGGCTGAGCTGATGGCCGCGGTCGGCCTGGCGCAGAACTTCTCGGCCATCAAGGCGCTGTCGACTGAGGGCATCCAGAAAGGTCACATGTCGTTGCATGCCCGCAGTGTTGCAGTAACGGCCGGTGCACCCAAGGAACACTTCGAAACCGTGGTTAGCCAACTGATCGATGAAGGTGAGGTGACGGTCACGGCGGCCCGGCGAATCATCGCCAGGCTCACCGGCAAGGCCCAGAAAAACGAGATCAAGCGCCGGCACTCCACCACGGCCATGTCCAACGGCAAGGTGATCCTGCTGGGCGAGCATGCCGTGGTCTATGGCAAGCCGGCCATCGCCGTGCCCATCAAGAATGCGGTGGTCGCGGAAGTGACGGACACTGACCACTCACCCGAGATCAAGGTGCCGGCCTGGGATATTGACGACAAGCTGGAAGAATCCAACTCCATCTGGTGGGGAGCTATCCAGGACGTCTTCCAGCAGCTGGGCATCGCCGATCGCCAGTTTGCTGTACATATCAAACCCAACATTCCGGCGGCCATGGGGCTCGGTGGTTCAGCGGCCATCGCTGTCGCGATCGTGCGTTCCGTGTCTGCCCATTTCAACCTGTCGCTGAGCGATGAAGAGGTCAACCACTACGCGTTTCTCTGTGAGAAGGCAGCACACGGCACCCCTTCAGGCATCGACAACACCATTGCCACCTATGGCCAGCCACTGGTTTACCAGTCAGGCGAACACCAGCGGCTGGACATGCTGGATTTCCCGACGGAACTCGAACTGGTCATCGGCATCTCGGACCATCCCAGCCTGACGGTGGATATGGTCGCTGGCGTTCGTGATCGCCATCGCCGCAACAAGGCCCTGTATGTCTCCCTGTTCGACAACTTTGCGCAAGTTGCTGAATCCGGTATTGCCGCCATCAAGGCCGGTGATTACAAGGCACTGGGACACATGATGACGATCAACCACGGTCTGCTGTCCGCCATCCAGGTCTCCTCACCGGAACTGGATCG
>JAQCAK010000112.1 GCA_027621895.1 Pseudomonadota bacterium
TGCATGGAACGTACCTTCCGGCTGATGACATCCTCGGACAAAAAATTCAGCTGTACAAACTCACCGAATCGGGTGGCGATCTCCTGCTTGCGGGCGGGAATGATTGCCGTGTGCGGAATGGGCAGGCCCAGAGGGTGCCTGAACAGCGCTGTGACAGCGAACCAGTCGGCAATCGCGCCGACCATTGCGGCCTCTGCGAACGCGTTGACGTAGCCGAGCCAGGCGTACTGGTTTTCATAGTTCGAGGTGAGAATAGCGGTCAGGACATAGATCAGGGCGACGATGAGCAGCAGGCCGGTGGCCAGTCTCTTCATGCGGTTCAGCTCCTGGAGCCTGACCGGATCCTGCGGCATAAAGGAATTTGCGGTTGTCATGTAACAGCTCCGGGTTCAGGGCAGGCGAGCAGCTGCCGGGATTGGCCAGATTGTCTCAGAAGTATCAGATGTTGGGTCATGTCCAGATAAAGCAAGTTGAATGCCAGTCACGCAACCCGCGCATAGCGGGGTTTCAGCTGACTTTCCGGTGTGGCGGCGGTGAAATTGACGATAAATTGGCCAGTCCGAAAAATTTCCGTCGAAAGGCTCCCTTGAAAAGCACGCGGTCATTTGCTCACATAGCCGCTTCACGAAACAAGAGGTTTATCCAGTGGATCTGTTTTCCCTGAAAGGCAAGACCGTTGCCGTGACCGGTGCAAGTTCCGGATTCGGTTCCCATTTCGCCGGTGTACTGTCCGATGCGGGAGCCCGCGTCGTGCTGGGTGCTCGCAGAATGGACAAGATCTCGGCGCGTGTCGAATCCCTGAATGCGGCCGGGGGTGAGGCAGTCGGTATTGAACTTGACGTGACTGCGCCCGACTCCTGCGCCGGATTCCTGGCGGAGGCAGAGAAGCAGTTTGGTCAGGTCGATGTGCTGATCAACAATGCCGGGGTCGAAGCCGGTGCCAAGACCTATGCCATGATTGATGAAGATGACTGGGATCATGTTCTGGATACCAACCTGAAAGCCGCATGGCGCCTTTCCAAGATGTATACCGAGGCCGTAGCGAAGAGCAAACAGGGCAGCGGGAATATCATCAACATTGCTTCGATCACCGCATTTCGTACGATCAAGGGCCAGTTTCCCTATGCGGTTTCCAAGGCTGCTCTCGTTAAGGCAACGGAAATCATAGCGCTGGAGGGTGCCCGCTATGGCATCCGGGCCAACGCGCTTGCGCCTGGCTACATCCTGACCGATGTCAGTCGGGTGCTGCTGGAAAGCGAACGATCCGACAGTTTTGTGAAAAGCATCCCCATGCGCCGTTATGGTGAGTTTGAGGATCTGAACGGACCGCTGCTGCTGTTGGCCTCCGATGCCTCTGCCTATATGACCGGGTCGGTCATTGTGGTTGATGGCGGTCACCTGTGTGCTGAGCTGGGGTAACCTCAGGGCACCGCGCCTGCTGGTCCAATCCGGGACAACAGGCTGGCTGGTTAAATTGTGGTGAACCAATCATTTACAATGCTGTCGTAAATGATAATAATTCTCATCTTTATTTGCCCGGCACTGTGTTGATCGACAACATCGACCGACAGAGTTGACCAACAGAGATCTGAGCCAGTCATGACGCTTGCAGACATTCTGCCCAGGCGGCGATGCCGCATCCTGGGTGCAGCCGAAAATCATCGGGACTTCCAGAGTCGCCTTTATGCGCTTGGGCTATACCCGGGTGCGGAAGTCGTGGTGCTGCATGTTGCGCCGCTGGGCGATCCCATGCAGGTCAAGGTCGGTCAGACCCTGATCAGTATCCGAAATCAGGAAGCCAGTCTGGTTGAGGTTGAACAGACTGCATGAGTCACTTCCATATAGCCCTCATTGGCAATCCCAACTGCGGTAAAACAACGCTGTTCAATGCCCTGACCGGTTCTCACCAGAAGGTGGGCAACTGGCCCGGTGTAACGGTCGAGAAAAAGTACGGCACGTTTGAATATCGCGATACGGAATGTGAGGTCGTAGACCTGCCCGGCATCTATTCCCTGGAGCAGGATTATCTTGGCCTGGATGAAAAAATAGCGAGGGACTACCTGGCCTCCGGGCAGTTCAACGTCATCGTCAATATCGTCGATGCGAGTAATCTGCAGCGGAACCTGGTTCTGACCCAGCAGCTGCTGGAAATGGGGCACCATGTCATTGTCGCGGCGAACATGCTGGATGTTGCAGAACATCAGGGCATCAGCCTGAATACAGCTGCCCTGGCGGAAGAACTGGGCGTACCGGTAGTACCTATTGTCGCGTCCCGGCAGAAAGGTATTCCGCAGCTGCTTGAAACCCTGTTCCAGGAAACTGCACCGGTGCCCGGCATTCATGATGCCTCAAGTGAATTTGCCAGTGACCGTATCATCCGGCGTTACCAGCGGGCCTCCGAGATCGTCAAAGGAGCTACCCTGATGGTGCCGGTTGAGCACAGTGTGACAGGTCGCCTGGACCAGATCGTGCTGAACCGCTGGCTGGGAATTCCGATATTCCTGCTGATGATGTACCTGATGTTCACGATCGCGATCAGTTTTGGCGCTGTGTTCATCGATTTCTTTGACATCCTGTTCGCGGCGCTGGTGGTTGATGCGCCGCGTTATCTGCTTGATTCGGCAGGTGCACCGGAATGGCTGATCGTGTTGCTGGCAGATGGCCTGGGCGGCGGTATTCAACTGGTTGCAACGTTTATTCCGGTGATCGGATTCCTGTTTCTTTGCCTCTCGGTGCTGGAGGCTTCCGGCTATATGTCCCGTGCGGCTTTTGTCGTCGATCGCCTGATGGCGAGAATAGGATTGCCCGGCACCGCTTTTGTCCCGCTGATTGTGGGGTTCGGCTGTAACGTGCCGGCGGTTATGGCCGCCCGGACGCTGGGTCGGGAAAGCGATCGGCTGATGACCATTGCGATGGCCCCCTTCATGTCCTGCGGTGCCCGGTTGACGGTATATGCCCTGTTTGCGGCTGCGATGTTCCCGACCAACGGCCAGAACGTGGTGTTCGGTCTCTACCTGCTCGGTATCGGCCTTGCCGTACTGACGGGCTGGCTGTTTCGGAAACAGATATTTGACGACGAGGCGACGCCATCGTTCCAGGAGATGCCGGCCTATCATCTGCCGGTCATGCGGAACATCCTGCTGACGACCTGGTTCCGCCTCAAGGGATTTGTATTCCGTGCCGGCAAGACTATTGTCCTGGTCGTCGTTGCACTCAGCTTCCTGAATTCATTGGGTACGGACGGTACTTTTGGCAACGAAAACAACGAGCGTTCCGTGCTTTCTGCCATCGGTAAATCGATCACGCCTGTTTTTGCACCCATTGGTCTCAAGGAAGAAAACTGGCCGGCGACGGTTGGCCTGTTCACCGGCCTGTTTGCGAAGGAAGCTGTTGTGGGTACGCTGGATGCGCTCTACAGTGGCGATGAGACCGGTGACGATGGTGAAGCGCCGGACCTGCTGGCTGCAGGTAGCACTGCGCTGTTGTCTATTCGAGACAACTCACTGGATCTGCTGGACAATCTGGGCGACCCCCTCGGTATCAGTATCGATACCGCAGCGGATCTGGAGTCCGCTGCTGCTGATAACGCCGTTGCAACCTCCACACTTACCAACATGGCAGCATTGTTCGGCACCCAGTTTGCTGCCTTCTGCTATCTTGTCTTTGTTCTGCTATATGCACCCTGCGTTGCCGTCGTTGGTGCCACCGCCAAGGAAGCCGGTGGCCGCTGGGCGTTGCTGATATTCTGCTGGACGACCGGGATGGCCTACATCACCGCCAGCTGTATTTATCAGCTGGGGACGTTTTTCGACCATCCCGTGTTCTCTGCAACCTGGCTTTTGGTCTGTGGGGTTATTGGCGTCATTGCTGTCAGGATGCTGAAGACCGTGGGTCGCCGTTCCATGCCGCAGCTGATTGACGTTGTTCATGTTAATTGAAGTCCAGGTCAATTGAATCTTTCCTGTACTGACAGCTTTCAACCCCTGTCGATCTGACAGCAATTCGCTTCAATCCGGGCGCTCATCATGTAATGATTGCCGGACGAATCTTCCCGACGAAATTTAAGGTCGTATTCATTGGATATCCGAACACGTCTCTCACTGTTCCTGGTGATGGTATCGCTGATCAGCATGATGCTGCTGGGCACCTTTGCCTATTACACATCAGCGAACCTGCTGCAGGAGATATCACTTCGACAGCTTGATGCGCTGGCCGAGAGCAAAAAGCGCGACCTGATCAAGGTCTATAACAGCTGGGAAGACAATCTGAGACTGGTTCGTGACAGAACCCAGTTACAGGCGTCGATCCGTGAGTACACCGCCACCAAAAGCCCCGAAGCCAAAAGACGGATCGAACGAATCATTCAGGGCATTACCGTCGCCGTTAAGGAAATCGACAAACTGATCGTGGTTGATCCGGAAGGTAATGAAATCACGTCTTTCGGCCGCTCCAGGGTCACCCATTCCCAGGTGCCGCTTGGCGAAGACGTGAGCTATGTTGGCACTTTCCTGTCTGACGACGGCCCCCGGGTCGCCATTAATTCGGGTGTTTACATGGAAGGCGTATTGATCGGCGGTATTGAGCTGATCATTGATGCCAGGGATATCATCGATGTGACATCCGACTACACGGGTCTGGGCGAAACCGGTGAGGCGTTTGTCGTGGTCAAGGATAGTGATCGCCTGGTTGCCCTGAATCCGCTGCGACACAAGGTGGAAGGGTTCAATGGCGAGCAGATGCTGGCCGCGGCCTCAGGCGACATGAGCAAGGTGTTTTCACCGGAACAGAACCTGCCCGCTTTCGAGTACACGGACTACCGCGGGGAACAGGTATGGCTTGCTGCCCGGTTTCTGGACGAGCTCGACTGGGGGCTCGTAGTCAAGGTTGATGTTGAAGAGGAAGGTGCCCGGGCGAAAGTGCTCCAGGAAGCACTGTTTGACATCGCGGTTGCCCTGTCAGCGTTTGCCATCATCGGTGGTGCCCTGCTCGGGTTTTACCTGGCGAGACCCATTCATGAGCTGGCGGTTATCGTCGAGCGCATGCGCCATGGTGAACGGGGTCTTCGAGCGGAGGTCAAGGGGGATGATGAGATTGCCTACCTGGCAGATGCGCTGAACGAATTCCTCGATCATGTAGAGAACGAGCGCCAGCACCAGGACAAAGATGCCTGAGCTGATTGATTTTCTGAAACTCTTTGGCGGTTTCGTCTATTTGCTGATGGGCGGTGAGCTCCTTGTTCGCGGCGCCCTGGGCCTTTCCAAGGAAAGCAATATTCCACCGGTCGTGGTTGGCATGACTGTCGTTGCCATGGGTACGTCTGCCCCTGAACTGATGGTTTCAACCTTTTCGGCCCTGTCCGGATATCCGGGGATTGCTATCGGCAATGTGGTGGGCAGTAACATCGCCAATGTGCTGCTGGTCATTGGTATCCCGGTGATGATCTATCCGAGCTCCTGTGCCCAGGAAGGGTTGTCGAGGCAGGCCAGCCTGATGATTGGCGTGTCCCTGCTGTTTATCGTGATGTGTGCGTTTGAACCCATCGAGTTCTGGGAAGGTGCTTTGCTGGTGACGATCCTGGTCGGGTTCCTGATCGCGGCGACGCGAGGTGCCGCGGTGATTCCGCTGGATGATCCTGAGGAGGAGATGGAGCGGGGGCTGGGTTTGCCGACGGTGCCCGGGACAATCACGCTGTTTATTGTACTTGGTGTGGTTTCGCTGCCGCTGGGGGCAGACCTTGTGGTCGAAGGCGGTGTTGGCCTGGCATCAACCTGGGGCGTATCAGAAGCAGTCATCGGCCTGAGCCTGATTGCGCTGGGGACGTCGCTCCCGGAACTCAGCACAACCGTCATTGCCGCGCTTCACAAGAGCTCAGACGTGGCCATAGGCAATGTGGTGGGCAGTAACCTCTTCAACATCCTCGCCATCCTGGGTATTACCGCGCTGCTCACCGATATCCCCGTGGATCCCTCGTTCCTGAGATTTGACCTGTGGGTCATGTTCGGGTCGTCGATCGTGCTCTGGTTGTTTGTATTGATGAAAGGAACCATCAACCGGTACGCCGGCGGGTTTTTCCTGGCAGGGTATTTCGGCTACCTGGCATTGATTTACTGAGATCAATGCCACGAGGCGCGGGGTCGTGGGTCGACCCCGGCTCGTAGACGGCAATCAGGGTTTAGTTGATTGCGGTGTTTGAAGATTTTTCGACGATGGCAACCAGGTCAAGGGGCTCGCCGCCTTTTGTCTGGAAAGCCACACCGTTGTCACCGTGGATGCAGTCGATCGTTGTGGCCTCAGCACCCGGCTGGCGAACTCGCAGGGAAACCTTCAGGTCAGAGCCATGGTTTCGGATCTTGCGCAGTGAGATTCGGGCCTCATCGCCCAGTACGGATTCAACTTCAGCCTTGCAGGCTGCGAATGCGCGGGTTTTCTCGTCATTGGCCAGGGCCGGACCTGAAATCAGTGCTGCAGCGACGGCGCCTGCGATCATCAGTGTTTTCATCGAAGTAC